>CAZYQL010000012.1:33639-36006 GCA_964650055.1 uncultured Phycisphaeraceae bacterium
GTCGCTCGCCTGCTGCGCGGGCCAGGGGTACGTGCGCGGATGGGGCCGTTTGTCTTTGGCATGAAGACATCGTTATCGCAGCTCGTGGATCCGATTCATTTGCTCTATGCGAATTATCCGTTGGAGTCAGAGGAAGATTTCATCGACTTCGAAGTCGCCGTGTCGCCGCGCTCTTGGCGCGAGCGCTGGCTTAGTCGCAATGCGAGTTTCATCATTGATGGCGAGGTGCCTTCGTTTCCTTCGTTCGAGCGATCGCTTGCACTGCCGATGTTTGAGTGGGCGGTGAACTGGTGCGTCTTCACCCGGCCGCACCAGTATCTGATCCTCCACTCAGCCGTCGTCGAGCGCAACGGCCACGCCGTCATCCTGCCCGGTCAACCTGGCGCAGGCAAAAGCACGCTCTGCGCCGGCCTAAGTCTGCGCGGCTGGCGCCTTCTCTCCGATGAAGTCTGCGTCATGCGCCCCCCTTGCATCGACTTGATCCCCGTGCCTCGCCCCATCGGCCTCAAAGAAGAATCGATTAACGTCATTCGCGCTTTCGAGCCTGGCGTTGTCATGGGACCTGCTACGCCTGGCACGCGCAAAGGCACCGTCGCTCACATTCAAGTCGATGCGAAATCTGTCGCGGCTGGTCAAGTTAGCGCCAAGCCACGCCTGATCGTTTTCCCCTCCTACCGCGCAGGTGTTGGCCTATCTCTTGAGCCCATCAGCAAAGCGCAGACGCTACTTCGCATCGCTCAGGATGCTTTCAATTTTTCGGTGCTCGGTGCGCAAGGCTTCGACAATCTCGCAGCCCTTGTTGATGCCAGCGATTGTTTCGCGCTCACGTATAGCTCGATGGATCAGGCCATCGAAAAACTCAACGAGCTGATCGAGCTTGAACCGACGCAGCCCAAGAATGAAATGACGCATCACAACAACAGTGGGCCTCGCGCCAATGCGGAGGTGATGGCGTGACAACACCTTTGAAAACATCACAGCCTGTTCATCTTCTGGATGCGCTCAATGATCCATCGTCGCTGCCTTCGCTGAGCGGGCCGCAGTGGAATCAGCTCATTCGGCTGACTCGCCGTACCAAGTCGATGGCGAAACTGGCGCATCGCGTCAGTGCTGCGGGCCTAGATGATCAGCTCGATCCTCGTGTGCTCGATCATCTGCTGGCCTCGCGCGCTGTCGCTAATCAGCACCGCAGAGTTGTGAGCTGGGAAGCGGATCGCGTGATCGCAGCGCTGGGCGATGCGGGGTATGACCTAATTTTTCTCAAGGGCGCTGCTTACGTACTTTCGGATATGTCCGCAGGTCATGGCCGCCTCATCAGCGATGTGGACATCATGGTGCCCAAGGTCAACATCGATGATGCCGAGCTGCGACTGCACGCGGCGGGCTGGGTGCCGATGAAACTCGATGCTTACGATCAGCGTTACTATCGCCAGTGGATGCACGAGCTTCCGCCCCTTCGCCACAAGGCCCGCAAAGGCGTGCTCGATGTGCATCACACGATTCTGCCCGAGAGCGGCAGGCTGCGTCCCGATCCCGCAAAATTATTTGCCGCCGCTATACCGATCCCTGGCATCCATCATCCGCGTGTGAAAATGCTTGCGCCCGCTGACATGATTCTGCACTCGGCAGCACATCTTTTTCAAGATGGCGATCTGGCAGGTGGCCTGCGCGATCTGCTTGATCTGGATGATCTGCTGCGCGCAGCAGGTGCTGGCGACGATGAAAAGAGCGGTGCGTTCTGGCGATCGCTGGTGAGCCGTGGCAAGGAGCTCGATCTGCATCGGCCTCTTTATTACGCCTTGCGTTTCACTTCAAGGCTCTTGCGCACGCCGGTGCCACAAGCGGTGCTGGATGAATCTTCGCGAACTGGCAAGCCGATGGCACCGGTGCCGATGATCATGGATTTGCTCGCTGATCGCGCCTTCGTGCCTGATGCGGGGCAAGGCAAGCGCTGGGGCGCGAGTCTGGCGCGGTGGATGCTTTATGTTCGCTCGCACTGGCTTCGCATGCCGCCGCTGCTACTAGCGCAGCATCTTGGAAAGAAGGCGATGCGCCGATTCCAAAAGGTGGAAGATGAAACTGCAGTCAAGACGAAAGAAGAAAAAAACGTCGATGCAAAACGACTGGCGTGATGAGGCCAACCCATCTGACTGATTCCGTGTCAATGTAATGCGCAAAGCACCAGTGATATTCATTTTTACCACGAAGGCACGAAGCCACGAAGAAAGACCAGAAGAATGACATTCATCGCTTCATGGATTTAGAACTTCGTGTCTTCGTGTCTTCGTGTCTTCGTGCCTTCGTGGTAAAATCGAATTAGCAAATGGCGTCATTCCCTTCGCATGCGCTGGGTCTGCGGTACAATTC
>CAZYQL010000012.1:36106-38552 GCA_964650055.1 uncultured Phycisphaeraceae bacterium
CGAATTAGCAAATGGCGTCATTCCCTTCGCATGCGCTGGGTCTGCGGTACAATTCCCGCATGGCACACCTCTACGAACAAGCGATCAAGGCAGGCACGATTGAAGCGGGCATGAACTTCAATGAAAAGATCTGGGCACTGACCGCTCGCATCCCGCGCGGCAAGGTCACGACGTATGCCGCGCTGGCCAAGAAGCTCAAGAGCAAGGCTTACCGCGCCGTGGGCAACGCCATGAATCGCAATCCATTTGCACCGGTCGTTCCCTGTCATCGCGTGGTGGGCAGCAATGGCAAACTCACCGGCTTCGCAGGCGGCCTCACGAAGAAAGCCGCCATGCTGCGCGAAGAAGGTGTTGAGGTCGTCGGCGAACGCGTGAAGCTCGAGGAGTGTGAACTGAAGTGGTGATCTCTTTGTTTTCGTTTAGCCGCTGGCCAAAGGCTTTGCGACGGCCAGCGCGGAGCGTCGGCGGACCTTTGCTCTGCGGCTAAACGAAGAAGCTGCACTTTGATTTTCGGTTGATGTTGCATATTCCATTTGTTCCCGTCTTCCCCTCATGAACTGGTTTCTTTTCCATCAATTCGCGGAATGGATCATTCGACTGGCGATGGTGCCGGTGATTCTTCACAGGCGGCTTCGGCCTACGACTTCGCTGGCCTGGCTTGCGGTGATCTTTCTGGTGCCGGAGGTTGGGCTGATTCTGTATGCGCTGTTCGGCGATGCGCGCTTGGGTCGAAAGCGAATTCGACTCCATCAGAAATTCATCAAGAGCTCACGCCACGAAGGTCGCATGGAGAGGCAGCGGCCCCACGTCACACGGCCGCGCATTCAAGCTGAACTGGATCCGATCATTCTTCAGGCTGAAATCATCGGCGGCATGCCGATCCTGGGCGGCAACCATGTTGAGATGTATGGTGACACCAATGAACTCTTCCGCAGAATCGCTGCCGACATCGATCAGGCCAAGGATCATGTGCATCTGCTTTACTACATCTATGCAGATGACGAAGCGGGTCGACTGGTCAGTCAGGCGATGATGCGGGCAGCAGCGCGAGGCGTGCTCTGCCGCCTGCTGGTGGATTCGGTGGGCTCGCGCGCTTTTGCACGCAGTGCCTGGCGCAAGCAAATGCAGACGGCAGGCGTGCAAGTCTGCGAAGCGCTACCCGTGAGTTTCTGGCGGGCTCGCTTTGCCCGCATCGATCTGCGCAATCACCGCAAACTCGCCATCATCGATGGCCAAGTTGGATACACCGGCAGCCACAACATCATCAACGCAGACTACGGCCACGGCAAAGGCGGCAAAAAATTGCAATGGGTCGATCTGAGCGGCCGCTACACCGGCCCGATCGTGCACCAATTGCAAATGGTCTTCCTGGAAGACTGGGCCTACGAAACCAACGAATCGATGGAGGAAAACATCGAGCGGTGGCTGCCCAACGTAGAATCGGCTGGCAAGATGGCGGCACAATCAGTGCCCACCGGCCCCAGCGAGAATGATGATTGGCTCCCCAATGTGCTGCTGGCCGCCATCAATGCCGCAAGAAAAAAAGTGGTCATCACCACGCCCTACTTCGTGCCCGATGAACCGATGCTCGTTGCGATCCTGATGGCTGCCAGTCGCGGTGTGGATGTGGAACTCATCGTCCCGCGCAAGAGCGATACGAGGCTCGTCAGCACTGCGGGCAAGTTCTACTACGAGCCGCTGCTGGCTGCGGGTGTTCGTGTCTATCAGCATCATGCAGGCCTGCTGCACAGCAAGACCGTGACTATCGACGATGCCTTCGCCTTGATCGGCTCCACCAACATGGACATCCGCAGCTTCAATCTCAATTTCGAATTCAACGTGCTCATGTACGGCTCAGAAATCACCCAGGAACTTCGCTACGCACAGAAATCCTACCTCAACGACTCCGTCGAAATCGATCTGACCCAGTGGCGCAATCGCTCTGTCTGGAAACGGTTTGCCTCCAGTGCGGCATCGCTGCTGTCGCCTCTGCTTTAATGGCTTCTTGTTCATGGTGACGTCGGGGAGTTTGTGTGCTTTTTTGAAAGCTACCCCGACGGTTCGCATAGCCTCACCAACGGGCTTGGCGGTTATCGTCTGGTTTTCTACGGAGGACAACCTACCCATTCCGCTAGGTCTTCACCTCGTTCCTTTCTCGGTAATTTGCCTAAAGGGTTAACCCTTGCTATTGTTCGTAGTAACCATGAAAATGCGATTCTTGAGTGAAGCAATTCATACGAAGAAACGCGGTTAGAGGGATGATGAGAGAATTACTTTGCCCCCCGGAAGGGCGGTGGATCGCTTCGGTGGTCCGCCGCCTTTTTCATTTCTCAAAGCTGCTGGGCAAGGCGTAAAGCAGAAGCACGATCACAGAAATAAGCGTTTGACTTTTTCCGCTTTTCGAGACGGGCAGTTGTTACGGTGTTATCATGCCCTGATTCGAGGC
>CAZYQL010000012.1:38652-41144 GCA_964650055.1 uncultured Phycisphaeraceae bacterium
TGATCGCACGGGAACAACGCTTTTTCGCGTTTAGCTACAGGGGTCCCGCCGATCTTGCCGATGGGTTTTTGACCTTGTCCACTTTTTCCAGGAGAGTTTCATGGCAACCGACGAACCGCATCCCCTTGACGAACAAGCCCGCCAGCAGGCGGGTGGCCAGCAGGTCCGCCTTCGCATTGACCAGCGCAACATGTCCACCACTTACGCCAACGCTTTTCGCACCAACGCGACGGCTGACGAAGTGATCCTCGACCTCGGGTTGAATCAAGTCATCCCCGCAGCCCCGGGCCCTGATGGCAAGCCCCCTGCCGACGTCGCAGCCGAGATGCTGTTCGACATCAACAACCGCGTCATCCTCAACTATTTCACCGCCAAGCGGCTCGCCATCACGCTAGGCCAGATCGTGCGTAAACACGAAGAGCGCTTTGGCGAACTGAAGCTCAACGTACAGGACCGCACCAAAGGCAAATGAGCGGCGCAACATCGCCCAGGCAACATCGCATTGCTGCCAGCGAATCGTACGAGAAAGCCGCGACGATGGTGTCGCGGCTTTCAGCATTGAGATTGCACGTCCTACTAGAATGCTGGCTCATACAATGCATATTGCCGATAGTGATGGGGTTATCGCACTGCAAGGCGGCACGACTCGTACCATTAAAAATGCCCGCCGCTGACTAGCATTTTTTTGCCGCTTCAGATTCATCCGCTCCAGGCGATCTCGAATAATTATGGCCAGTACCTCCACCACCATTTCGACCCAGCCGCCCCCGCAGCAGCAAAACCGATCCGCCACGCTCGCCGAGGTGCTTGAACAGCTCGCCAAGTTCGATGGCCCGCCCGAACAGTTTCTCGCCGCGATGCTTCAGGTGCAGTGCAAGATCGCCCCTTCCGAAGGCGGCACCATTTTGCGTCACACAGGCGAAGGCAAAGTCGATGTGCTGGGCGTCTATCCGCCGCTGGCCCCTAATGCTCAAGCACCAGCCTGGCTCTCGCGCGCTGTTGAAGTTTCGCTGACAGCCCAAGGCAAAGACACGATCGTCAAGCCTCTGCCCGACATCGGCAGCGGCCTCTACGAAACCACGCCTTCCAACCACCTGATCCTCATCCCCCTTCGCTCCGGCGGCATCACCGGCTTCGAAGCTTTCCTCGTCAATTCCAACAACCCCGCCATCGTGGCCCGTGCCCGTGAACGCCTCGAACTCACCACGAGCCTCCTGAGCCTTTACGAAATGAGGCAGACGCTCGCCCGGCGAAATGTCGATCTCGAACGACTGCGCGAATCGATGGAAGTGGTCGCCTGTCTCAACGAACACAGCCGCATGAAGGCGGCAACCATGGCCCTGTGCAACGAAGTCGCCAGTCGCTGGTTGTGCGAACGCGTGGCCCTGGGTTTCCTCCACGGTCGCTACGTGAAGGTGGCGGCGATGAGCCACACCGAAAAATTCACTCGAAAAATGAAGCTGGTGCAGGACATCGAATCCTCCATGGAAGAATGCCTGGATCAGGATATTGAAGTGATTCATCCCGCGCAGCAAGGCGCTGCTTATGTTTGCCGCGCTGCTAGTGATCTTGCCAATCGTCATGGCCCGACGACGGTGCTGAGCATTCCGCTGCGGCGTGAGGACAAGGTCATCGGCGTGCTCACCATCGAGCGCGCGGTGAATAAGCCTTACACCATCGACGAAGTCGAAACGCTTCGCCTCATGTGCGATCTCTGTGCCGCCAGACTCAGCGAACTGCACGAACACGATCGCTGGATCGGCGCCAAGGCGTTGCAATCTTCGCGCAAGGCTGCGTCATGGTTCGTCGGCGCTGAACACACCTGGGTCAAGCTCATCGGCCTGGCCATCATCGGCTTCCTCGCCTTCGCCATTTTCGTCAAAGGCCCCGACCGCATCGACGCCACCTTCATCATCGAAGCGACGCAAAGGCAAGTCGTCACCGCCCCTTACTCGGGCTACCTCACCGAAGTACTCGTCGAGCCCAACAGCGTCGTCAAGAAAGGCGACATCATCGCCCGGCTCGACACCGCTGAACTGACCTTGCAGATCGCTGCCGCTAAAGCAGAAAAAGCCAGCTACGAGACGGAAGCGAATCAAGCCGAGGCCGAAGGAAAAACCGCACAGAAACAGATCGCACTGGCCAAGGCTGCGAAGGTCGATGCACAGATCGATCTGCTCCAGCACCAGCGCAGTCAGGCCGCCATCGTCGCGAAGATCGATGGCGTGGTCATTGCTGGTGATCTCAAGCAACAGATCGGCATCCTTGTTGAACCGAAGACGATCCTCTTTGAAATCGCCCCGCTTCAGCACGTGCGCGCTGAACTGGCCATCCCCGAAGCACGCATCGCCGACGTGAGCCTTCAAAGCAAAGGCGACATGGCGTCGGCCTCAGCGCCGGGCACTTACCTGCCCTTCGCCATCGAGCGCATCAATCCTGTCGCCGAAGTCGTCGAACAGAAAAACGTTTTCAAAGCCCGCGCCAAACTCGAT
>CAZYQL010000013.1:0-39935 GCA_964650055.1 uncultured Phycisphaeraceae bacterium
TCTCAAACTTATCGCTGAACTCGCCCAGCACCAGGCCCGACACATCCGCGTGTACGTTCTTGTTCTTATAGACCACCTCCACGCAGTCGCGAATCCACGGGTTGCCGATGTGACATTGCCTTGATTTTATCGAGTAAACACTTGATCCAAGGTTCAAATTATGCTAAACTATGGCCTGGGTGACATCCGTTCCTGTTTTCAGTGGCCCTTGTCCGGGAGCTTGGCCATGTCTGTTAAAGAGCTATTCAATTTCGTACGGCTTCTACTGTGCGCCTGTAGTTTGGCCCCATTGGAGAGCGATCATTCGGCTGGGCGGATTCAAAGGACTAAGGGTTTCCGGGTAGACGTCTACCCATTTACCCGTAGACATGACGTAACTTATGATATGGCAATGGGTAAGGGTGGCGATGTCCGATTGAAAAAAGCGCAGGTAGACAAAACTCGTCCGGGTTTTCAGGCCATCTCGGCGGGTTTGATTGCACAGGGGCGAGTCACCCCTGGAGTTTTCCCCGGCAAGCCGGGGACGATGTGGAGGGCGATGTGGAGGGCGAGGCAGGCTCGCATGGTTATCGCTCATTGCCTGCAAACCAATGGGCTCAGTTCATCGACCTTTTCTCCCTCTCAGTTCGTACCACTCCGCACGAGAGTCACACAGCGAAGTGGCGCGAAATATCTTTGGGCAGGGCAAGATAAAAAGCTATCGCCCACTTGGGGACCCGACGATGGCAACCATGGCAACTATGGCGACCATGGCAACCATGGCAACATGGATCGCGATTTGTTCGAAGCGACAGGCACCAGGGATCATCTGTTTAAGTCGAGGTCAATTGTGGATATATCAGCCGACCATCTGAAGTTGGACGACCAGGGGCTGCCCATTGCGCCGCCTGACCGCGATGTGGTGCTCCATACGCGCGTCGTCACTGAAACTGGTGGCGGGCCTGATAAAACGATTTTGCTCTCCTCGCCATTTCTGGCGCACTCCAACTACTGGCTGGCGGCGGCTTACATGCATCCGCCTGAGGATAAAGGTTTCGCTACCGTTGAAGAGCGCGCCCGAAGTTGGAACAGTCCGCTCATCAGCGTGCCTGATCGCGGGCCACTGGATCGCAAAGTGCTCTCGAAGATGCTCGGTCTGTGCAAAAAGTACAACGTGAAAATCTGGCATGGACACGATTACAAATCCAACCTCATCGGGCTGATGCTGCGTCCGTTTCACAAGATGAAACTGGTTTCGACGGTGCATGGCTGGGTCAAGCACACGACCAAGACGCCGCTCTACTACGCGGTCGATCGCTGGAGCCTCAAGTGGTATCACCATGTGATCTGCGTATCGGAAGATCTGCTCGATGTGGTCAAGGATTTGAAGATTCCTGAGGATCGCTATTCGCTCGTACACAATGCGATTGATGAGAAGACTTTCAGCCGAAAGCATGAGGCGGCGGTTGCTCCGATGCGTCTCGAAAAAGGAACGCCTGGTCAGCGCTTGGTGATCGGTGCAGTAGGTCGGCTCAGTGCGGAAAAAGGTTTTAATCTCCTCATTCAAGCAGCCGCCAAACTGATCCGCGAAGGGCATGACATCGAGCTTTGGATTGCGGGTGATGGCGATGCGAAGCCGGAATTGCAGAAGTTGATCGATCACCTGAAGGTGGCGGATCGAGTGAAACTGCTCGGCTTTGTAAGCGACACACTGGCGCTTTATCACGCGATGGATTTGTTCGTGCTTTCGAGCCTGCGCGAAGGGCTGCCTAATGTCGTGCTCGAGTCGATGGCGATGCGCGTGCCTGTCGTTTCGACGAAGGTGGCGGGTGTGCCCAAGATGATCAGCGATGGTGTCAACGGGCTGCTCGTGGATATTGGTGATGTCGATCTGCTCACTGATGCGATGCGTAAGGCGGTGACCGATGAATCGCTTCGCCGTCGTATGACTGATGAAGGTCGTGCGCTGATTGAAAGGCAATACAGTTTTACTCGCCGGATGGAGAAGATCCAGGCGATTTACGACAGAGTGCTGGGCGCAGTGAAAGCGGGAAAGCGTGAAAGCGAAAAAGCGGAAAATTCGGAAGGGGCGAGAGCGCTGCCGTTGAGTAAGGTTTGATTGCAAGGTTTGATTTCTCGCTTTCCCGCTTTCCCGCTTTATCGCTTTTTCGCTTTTCCCTCTTCCTCAGCCGATAGTTCTTCAGTGAGCAAAGCCAAATCCATCGCGCGTGTTCTGGGGTCCATCTTCGCACTGCCTTACCGCGTGCGGCATTGGATATGGAAATCTGTCGTAGGCCCCGAGCGAGCCTTCATCTGCATCAGCGAATCGATCGCGCGTTGGACTGGGCCGTTGGGCAATTTCATCAGGCAATCGTTCTACAAACACGCGCTCGAACATGTGGGCGAAGATGTACACTTCGGTTTCATGTCGCTCTTCAGTAAGAAGCAGGCCACGCTGGGCAACCGCGTCTATATCGGCAGGTTCTGCACCATCGGCTGGGCTGACATCGGCGATGATGTCATGCTCGCAGACGCAGTTCAAATCCTCTCCGGTCGCCATCAGCACGGCAGCGACATGCGCGATGGCGAAACCCTCCGCGACAACGAACAGACCTTTAGCAAAGTCACCATCGGCAAGGGCGCATGGCTGGGCGCAGGAGCGATCATCATGGCTGATGTGGGCGAAGGGGCGATCGTCGGCGCGGGCGCTGTCGTGGTCAAGCCTGTGCCCGCAGGTGCCAAGGTGGGCGGGGTACCGGCGAAGGTCATTGGTTCTTAGTAGTCCAGCGAAGGTCATTGGCGCGCTCCGCTTGTCTCGCTGTGCGTTCACCCCTATCCTCTGCTCCCCGCATTCAAGGAGCATTCAAATGTCCGACAAACCAATGATCAATTACGACGATTTCGCGAAGATCGATCTTCGCGTGGCCACCATCATAGCGGCGGAGTTTCACCCCAATGCCGATCGCCTGTTCAAGATGCAGATCGACCTGGGCGACAGCCAGCGGCAGATTTGTGCGGGAATCAAGGGCTATTACCAGCCTGAGGAACTCGTGGGCAAGCAGATCGTCGTCGTGACCAATCTGGAGCCTCGCAAGATTCGCGGCGAAGAGAGCAACGGCATGCTGCTGGCAGCCAGCGCGATGGAAGGCGAAGAGCTGAGGGATGTGGTACTGCTGACGCCCGGCAAGCCGGTGCCTAATGGCTCAGGCATCAAGTGAGCGTGTGAATCAGCGCTGGGGCGCGCCGTGAATCGCTGGCGGCGCTTGCTCGGGCTGACGTGCATCGTGCGGTGTGAGCTGATCGATCCACTGAGCCTTGTCTGTTTTCGCCGCTGCAAAATCGGGGTACTTGAGCAGTAGCTCATCGTGTCTGCGAATCGCCAGTGGTATGTTGCCTTTCTTCCATGCGATGATGCCGTAGTACCGCATGGCGTTCTGGTGCAGCGCGATCAGATCATTGCGTACACCCGGAGCCAGCTTCGGATTCTGAGCAAGAATCACATCGAGCAGCTTGGCGACGATGAACACACTCTTTTCCGCGCCATCGGAATCCACACTCAGTTCGATGCAAAGCTTGGCATAGCGCACCCGCGCTTCGAGCACGCGCAGATCGGTGTCATCGGTGGCGCTATTGACCAGATCGCGATACTGCTTGAGGGCTTGCTCCTTCATCCCGCGCAGTTCCATGATGCGACCAAACTCGATGGCACCACTGAGCGAATCCGGGCGGAGCATTTGCACGCGCGCGAGCATCGCCAGCGCTTCACTCCAATACTGCGACGAGAGCAGCAGACTTTCCTCAATCGCACTGTCGAGGTTTCGTCTTGCATCAGTCAAGTCCTGTGCTGTCAGCGCGGGGCCTTCTTTGAGAATGGTGCGATCCAGTAGCGCGACCACGCCGCGCAGGGCTTGTGTTTGATCCAATCCCGGGCCGGTTTCGTGGAGTATGGTCATCGCTGTGCGTAAGCGATCGATAGCATCGGCGAATTTGGCCCTGGCATCGGCAGTGGGAGCGGTGCCAGATTGCACCCATGCTTCAGCTTGATTCACGACTTCCATGGCCTGGCTCAGCGCATGCAGGTGGCGATCGCTGAAAACAGCCTCGCGAGCTCGCACCGTTCCAAAGTTATAAATGGCGACGGGATGATCGGGAGTCAGCGTCAAGTCGTGCCCCATCAGGCGAGCTTCGGTGCGCCAGACGTGGTTCACATGCTGAAGCTGAAACGCCATCAGAATCAGAGCAGCCACCGTAGGCAATAGGGCGACGGCGCGGCGGCGTGTGGAGTTGTGACAAAACTGATGGAGCAGGCCAGCCCCTACGATCGCAGCCCCAAGAGAAAAGGGGAGGATCAGCCGGTTGGCAGCATAAACACCCACGGGCAAAAGCAGATTGCCCACGAGGAAGTACTGCCCCATCGCAATTACAATGCCGATGGCTACCCAGCGGTGCCGCCGCAGGGTGTGAATCAACGTCAGTGTCAGAACAGTTACCAACGTGATGCCGAGGATGGTTTCCTGTGACGCAAAGGTGGGCAGTTCGATGGGCAGGTGATAGTACGCAGTGCTGGGACTGAACAATTGACTGAAATAGAACCACGCAATGGCGAAGGCTGCGGGGAGTCGCTCGATGAACGAAACGCGACGCAGCGGATTGTCGCGCAGGTCATCCATGAACTGAGCGGTGTAGTCCACACCTGTACCGACCACTGCAAAGCGAGCTGCCAGAAATAGGACGAGCGGCAAGAGCAGCATCACCATCCAGCCCAGATGCACCGAGCGTGGCACGATCGGCAGATCATCATTGACTTCGGTATTGGCATGGCGAGGCCCGATCCATGCTTGCACAATGGCGGCGGGGATCAGTATCAGCCCGGTCTCTTTGGAGCCAAAGGCAACGACTGCGCTGAGAATCGCCAGCAGCGCACTCCACCAGCGCCACCGGCCCGCTTCAATGGACAACCGCTGAACATACAGAAACCCGACGATGCCCAGCATCGCCAGCAGATCAGCGCGGCAGACGATGTAGTTGACCATCTCGCCATGAGCCGCATGAAGGGCAAAGAGAAAAGCCACGATCCACGCAGCCGTCATCTGCACGTAATGCGAAAGCCACACGGCAATCAACCAGGCCAGTGCGGTCAGCAGCACGATGTTCACGCCACGGAAATAGCGCGGAAACATTTCGACCGCCCGCCCATCGACGATCGTGCCACACAACGGCAACCTGGCATTGACCCAGTAGCTGAGCGTCGTGATGGGACGATAGAGGTTGTCATCGGTGGACTGCCCGTACCAATAGTCACTTGTCCAGAGCGTTTTCCAGCCATCGGCTTCGATGACGCGCGGATTGTGCTGGATGATGTCGATGTCATCGATGAGAAAATCGTAGTTGAATCGAGTGGTCACATACGTAGCAAAGATCACCAGCCCCAGTGCCATCGGAAGCAAAATGGAAATCGACTGATAGCGCGGCAGATGAAATCGCTTGGTCAGCCAAAGCGCCAGCGCACCAGCCAGTAGCCAAAGCAGCATGAGTGCGTGGGGCAGTTCAAAGGCTATAGGATTGGCATCCGCGATCATCATGAGTCAATACCGATAATCCAAGCAGGTTTCGCCTTGTGGCATCGTTGCGTTCGCATTGAAAGGTTCATCAAGGTATCTAACTATCGTCAACTTTTATGCCGGTCATCACGATAGGGGTGTTTCTGGTGATAGCGCAATGCATTCTGGCTCTACGCACGGCTAAATCGTCTCTACGTTGATCGAGATCAGGCACTTTGTGCAATGCTCGTACGCGATAGTGGAATGGGTCGTTCACTCGATCTTTGGGGAGTTTCAGTGGAGCCCGGGTCTCGTTCCCACGGCTTTACGATCTCAGTCAAGAGTGTTCCAGAAGGTCCAAGGCCGTTCGTCTTCTTTCGTCTTGCGCAGCACCATGGTCTCATAAGGAACTGGATGATTCGCTTCGCTCGCGGGCCAGAGGAGTTTGCGATATCGCGCCTTTCGTGCTCGCCTCATCTGCCAGCCCCAAGGGCGAGTCAGGGGACCGAGATTGACTTTAGAACCATCGATGAATTCGTAGTCGCGATGACGCATTGCAAAGTTGACAGCCCGGCGGACCGAAGGCCAATCGGAATCATCAAACACCACGATGCCGTTGACATCCAGCATCTGATCAATGTAGTAAAAATCGACCAGCGCACCTTCAAACCGATGATTGCCATCGATGAATGCCAGATCGACTCGCTTGCCTTGCGCGACCATGGCGGGTAGCGCGATGTCGCTCTTATCACATACCCAGGTGAACATATCCTTGAAACCAAAGTGCTCGATGACATGGAGGCCAAGGCCGTTCCACAAAACACCCTTTTGATAAGGATCGATGGCGGCGTGAGTGCCACCACCGTTCTTGGTGATCCCCAACATCATGTGTACCGCGCTGAGGCCCGTGCCCATGCCCGTTTCGATCGTGTTGCGACACCCGAACTGCTCGACGATTTTTTGAAGTAGTCGAGCCTCTTCAGGACTGACTGCCATATTCAAGCCCTCACTGCGCCCAACCAGCGAAAAGTTCTGTTGCCGATAAATCTCGTCCACTGTCGAGCGAATTTCGGCCTCTCGTGCAGCGATGTCTGAGGGTTTTTCAGGGGTATTCATGGGTTCGCTCATATAACATTCATCGTCTGGCAGGCGTAGTTGAATTAGGAAGCGACGACGCAATGGTGCCAAGTCTAAGCGTCACTTGATCGCACTTTCGTTGACTATGTGATGGTATGACGCACTATTTGTTGGCAGCATCGCAGGACACGCCTTTCTTGGGGCAGATGTCCGACAGTGTGCACCGCTGACACGCCGGTTTGCGAGCAGCACAGACTTGCCTGCCATGGTAGATGAGCAGGTGTGCGAGCATGGTCCACAGCGCCTGCGGGAACAGGGCCATCAGGTCTCGTTCGACCTTTTGAGGATCATCGTGTCTGGATAACCCCAGCCTTCGGGAGAGGCGGCCGATGTGCGTGTCCACGACCATGCCTATGTTGATGTTGAAAGCGTTGCCGAGCACGACGTTGGCAGTCTTGCGGGCGACGCCGGGCAGGAGGAGCAACTCTTCCATGGTGCGGGGGACAACGCCTTGATGATGTTCGACAAGGAGGCGCGATGCACCTTGAATTGACTTGGCCTTGTTGCGGTAGAAGCCGGTGGAGCGAACCATCGCTTCGATGTCTTGCAGTGGAGCAACGGCGAACGCGGCAGGTGTCGGATATTTTTTGAAGAGACCAGGCGTGACCATGTTCACCCTCACATCGGTGCACTGGGCGGACAGGATCGTGGCAATCAGCAGCTCAAACGGATTGCGATAAGTCAGAGCGCATCTGGCATCGGGATAGAGCGCCTTCAATTGGCTGTAGAGTTCGTCGGCGAACTTTTTCGCTTTAGGACTGGGGGATCGAGATCGCTTCACTGCCATGATCGCGATTGTAGCTCAGACGTGGAACTACATCAGTGCGGCGGATGCACGACTCATTTTCACTTTTGATCGCGCCACTAACTCCCCAAGTTAACATCGGCGTGGTAGAATACCTGTGTCATGAGTCGTCAGGGGTTACGCTTGGATTCGTGGCGACAGCGGGCTGGCAGGGAATGAGAGTCTTCCCGGCTCACTGACGCAGCATGCTGATGCGCAATGCAGATGCAACCGCAGATGCAAAAGTAGTTCATTTCAATGAAAGCGAGGGACATCATGGCCCAGGACAACGATCCCCGAGGTAACGAAAGTCACCATCCTTCTCCCACATCAAGCGATGGTTCCACCGATGGTGCAACCGCGCTCGTCTTCCTCATCATGTTCGGCGGCAGCATCTGGATGATCGTCCAAGGTGCGCTCATCTTCAATCACACCAAGTTCAACGATGGCACCTTGCTGGGCCTGGGCGTACTCGCGCTCATTCTCACGGCAGGCTTGTATCTGCTCATCGCTGCACTCAACAGGCTCGCTGATCGCCCCTCCGCAAGCGGCGGCAGCGGCGAATCGCTCGGCTCTCTGCGCGAAGCGCTCATGCTCTCCGAAACCGCCAAGCGAATTCTCTACCGCGAGCGCGATCGCCAGGCCCTTCGCAAAGCCATTCGCGAAGACATCGACAAACGAGACTACGAAGCAGCCCTCACTCTCGTCAGCCAAATGAGCCAGGTCTATGGCTACCGCCTGGAAGCGGAACAATTCCGCAGCGAAATCGAAGCAGCCCGCGCTGCTGAACAGGAAAAGAAAATCGACGATGCCATCCGCGGCATCGATCAGATGGTGTCGCGCCACGAGTTTGAAAAAGCGGTGCTCGAAGCTGGACGCATTGAGCGCGTCTATGCCGAGAGCGATCGCGTGCAGAACCTGCGCAAGCGCGTTCGCGATGCTCGTGATCGGTACAAGCACGAACTGGAACGCAAGTTCCTTGATGCTGCGGGACGCGATGACATTGAAGTGGCGATGGAGCTGATGAAAGAACTGGATATGTATTTGACCGAAGGCGATGCGGCACCGTTCCTGGAAACAGCACGCGGCGTCATCGGCAAGAAGCGCCAGAACCTGGGTGTGCAGTTCAAACTCGCGGTGCACGACAAGGAGTGGACCGCTGCCTCACGCGTGGGCGAACAGATCATCCGCGAGTTCCCCAACTCGAAGATGGCCGAGGAAGTTCGCGGCATGCTCGATGTGCTGCGTCAGCGCGCTGCCGAGCAGGTGGCAGCAGTCGCGCGGGTGTGATGATGGTCGGAATCAGCGTTCATATTTGAACGTCATGAATGCGATGCCTTGCGAGCAGATCATCCGCCAAGCCAATTCGACTTCATCGTTGTAGCGAGGATCGAATTTCTTCACCGTGGCAAGAAGGCATTCAAGCCAGTTCTGATAAAGCGACGGCGGTATGTCAGCGCCTTTACGGCTGTGCTTGGCGGCAATGTCGTCAAGGCCATCGGGAATCCGCTTGGTTGCGAACATGTTGAGCAGATGAATCAGTGACTGCTTGAGCATCATCTTCTGTGCAGCCATATTCACATCAAGAAACTTCTCCTCAACCAGGGGTGAGGATCCAATGAACAGCTCATAAAAGTAATCGAAGAAATCGTTTTCGCGGGAAGTGGAACTGCCCAGAATACGCTTGTAGCTGTTGTTGAATACATCTTCAAAATCAATCACGGTTGTCATCCTTTACTAAGTGCTCAAATCGCGCGGGTAGCGCTGCTTTGAGTTGCCATCCACTGATCCATCCATTCGCACAGTATTCGTCCACCATCTTTATGTTCGCTCTGGATGTCGTGCCAGACGACATACAACTCACCACTCTCCGCGATCATGAACAGGGCGTGCATGCCCTTGCTTTTCTTGAGCGTCTCCAGTGCCTGTACCGGCGTCTGCGCGATCGGTGCACCGACATTGAGCGAGGTATTGACGCTTACCTCTGCTCCGACGCGTCTGCCCATCGCTTTGAGGTAGGCGTGAATGAAGGGGTCCACGTGCTGCCTGACGATCTGCACGCGACAGGTGGAATCGAAGTGAATCACAGCGGGGATGGTCTTGTGCGCTTCAGGCCGGGCGCGGCTGGTCAACACCATGTAATTGTAGGCATTGAAATCATCCGCCTGTGCGCCTTCAGAAAGATTAAACCATTTCTGTGCCGCCTCCAGCGTCGCCATCGGTGCCAACGGGCGAATCAGCTCGCGAAACTTCACCAGCTTGTTGAGCGTCTCAAGCGTCTTTGGATTTGTCGGATTCGCCAGAATCGAGCGATGGCCCAGCGCACGCGGGCCAGTCTCAGCAGCGCCTTGATAAATGCCTACGACACCGTCATTGCCAATGATGAACGCGAGCAAATCCGCCAGTCGTTCGCATTCACCGGCTGATGAAACATTCCCTACCGCGCGATGCGCAATCTCCGGCACGCTCTTCAATGCTTCTTCGATCTCATCTTTTTGCGGCGGCAAACCGCAGTAGAAAGCGTGTTGTAACGACGGGCCAGGCTTGGCTCCACTGAGGCAGGCAAAGTGATAAGCAGCGCCGACTGCGACACCCGCATCGCCAGGAATTGGAGGCACCCAAAGTTCAAGCCTGGTGTCTTTCTTCTGGAGATTGCGTTCGTACCAGTCGCTGTTGAACTGTTCCATCAGCCGCATGTTGGCGACGCAGTTGAGCGCGGTGCCGCCGGTCATGACCAGACGGGTGGCGCCGGTGGCGCGGATCAGGTGCTGCGTGATGTGGAAGAGTGCATCTTCAAAAACAAGCTGCACGGCAGCTGCCTTATCGACGCGGTCGATGGTGATCGGTGCGTGTTTGATGTCTTCGACTTTGAGCACCGCATCGGGATGCCACATGCCCTTGGGCAGAATGGGCTGGCCGATCATCTTCGATAGTCGCTTCGAATATGGCGCACGGCATCCACCGCGTTGCCAGTTGGCCAGTGAACGATTCAGGAAGATGCGACCTTCGCTTTCAAAGATGAAGACATCGCGAAGCTGACTGTAGTAGCGATTGGTCAGGCGATTGGAATCACCCCAGGCAGCAGCCCCCATGTAGCGACCTTCACTGCTCATCAGCGGCCAGCCGCCTTGTGATGAACTGATGATGCCGTACATCATGCCCAGCGAATCCCAGATGGAATCGTTCTTGTAAAGCAGTTCGAGCTTGCCGTTGCGAGCGACGTAGGAAGAGATCGCCCCATCATCACCAGCGCCATCGATCACCAGCACGATCGTCGGCTCATCGCTTTTAGCAAACGGCGAAACGCCCCAGGAAAACCAGGCGTGATTGTCGTGATGCCTTAGATTGATCACGCCCATCCGCTTGCCATCTTCGCGCAGCTTTCGGCCAAGTCGCTTGGGTGCAGTGAAAGCATCGAGCACGCAGCGAGCATTCATCTGTGGCGAAGCTTCACGCGTCAGCAGTCGCCATGATCCGGGTAGCTCCTGCGCGACGCTTTCCACTGCTTTTCCCGCCCAGAGCGGATAGTCCCAACTGGCGCAAGCGGCATGAATCTGCGATGGCTTGATGGAGAGTCGCTTCATCTGCTCAAGCAGAATGTTCACGCTCTGCTTGGGATATCGCTGGAAATGTTTCTCGGCTCGGAAGCGTTCTTCCTCGTGATTCCCGATGATCGTGATGCCTTGCGCTTTGGATGCGCTGACCAGACCGGCACCAGCGTTATGTCCGCCCGGTCCGATGCCCAGAACATACACAGTCTCGCCGCGTTCAAGTTTGTCGCGCATCGAGCTGATGCGCTCCTGAGCGAACGCACTGTGCGGCGCATGAAACTTCGCCAAGCGACCAGCCAGCCGCGCCATGCCATAGCTGACAGCAAAGGCGGCTTTGCCAAGCAGATTGAAACGAGGCCCCAAACTGGCGGTACGCGTGGACATGTGGGAAGTGTAAGGCAGAGAGCGGAAAAGCGGGAAAGCGAAAAATCAGAAGAGGCGAGAATATAAACGGTTTGGATTTCTCGCGTTTCCGCGTTTCCGCTTTCGCGCTTTTGTCTACCGCGCATCACCCCGCCGAGAGCATCTGCGTCTGCACCAGTGTGCGGTAGGTATCGCAGCGTGCGATCAGTTCGTTGTGTTTACCTTGATCCAGCAGTTTGCCATCTTGCATGACCATGATGATGTCGGAGTTGACGACGGTACTGAGCCGATGTGCGATGACGAACGTGGTTCGGCCTTTGCTGATTTCCATCAGCGCCTTGGCGATCTCGGCTTCGGATTCAGAATCAATTTGGCTGGTCGCTTCATCGAGAATCAGAATCGCAGGATCGCGTAGCACAGCACGTGCAATGGCGATGCGCTGCATCTGTCCGCCCGAGAGTCCGACGCCGCCTTCGCCAAGCTGCGTGTCATAGCCATCAGGCAGCGAGGTGATGAAGCTGTGAGCGTGGCCGGCCTTGGCGCTCTCGATGATGCGCTCTCTTGATTCGTGGCGTCTGCCGTAGGCGATGTTCTGCGCGATGGTGCCTTCAAAGAGCACGGTCTGCTGCGTGACGACTGCGATCTGTCTGCGCAGGCTTCGCAGGTTCACATGAGCGATGTCGTGGCCATCGATTTCAATTGAGCCTGCAGTAGGCACGATCAGGCGCGGGAGCATGGAGAGCAGGGTGGTTTTACCCGAGCCGTTGGTGCCGACGATGGCGGCGATGGAGCCGTGCGCAATGGTGAAGCTCACGCCGTTCAAGGCTGGATCGCGATTGGCGGAATAACGAAATTCAACATCCTTGCAAGTGATCGATTGGTGATGCCTGGGCAGATAGGTCACGTCTTTGGGTGTGTCGATGCCGGTGGGTTCGACAGGTAACTCGGTCAGTTCCATCAGTCGCTGAGCGGCGGCACCCGCTTCGTTGAGTTCGTTGTGCAGTGCGGTGAGCGGGCGCAGACTCAGGCCGCCGCCCACGAGCATGATGAGCGTGGTCATGAACTCTTCTGGCTTGTGACCTTCGCGGAAGATCATGTAAGCCGCGATGCAGGCGACGACCATCACGCCCAGCAGCGCGAGCACTTCGACCAGTGGCGAGGCGAGCGCGCGAATGGATCGAGCCTTCATTTCCTGCTTGAAAAGCTCACGATTAACCCGGGCGAATCGTCTGCGTTCATAGCCCTCGGCATCGTGGACTTTGACCACGCGAATGCCCGAAAGCGATTCGGTGAGAGCGCCCAGCATCTTGCCGCGTCCGTGCATGGCGAGTTTGGTGGCCTTGCGGATGGACTTGCCGAACTTGCGAAGCATGATGCCCAGTACCAAGCCGCCGCCGACGACGAGAATGAACAGTTGCCAGTTGAGGATGACGGCGAAGATGAGCGCGACGATGCCATGCAGCGCCGCATGAGCCGACTTGCCCAGCACCGAGCGGTAGCCCTGCGCCATCACCATGATGTCGGATGAAAATCGGCTGATGCGATCAGCGGTGCCATCGCGCATGACATCGATCAGCGGCGCGTGAATCATTCGCCGAAAGATGCGCCGCCGCCAGCGCATGACCGAATGAATGACGACGGTGTTGGTCACCAGCATGTGGATGTAGCGACCGAAGCTTCCCACCACACTGAAAACTGCAACCGCAGCCATGACCACGATGAACGAGATAAACGGATCTGTCGGGACAATGTTGATGAGCCAGTTGCCGATGGCATGAACAAAAGCAGGATTGCTCTCCTTGAGCAGATACTCTCGGATGATGTCCGCGATGGTCTGCCCATTCTGAAGCATGAGGTGAAAGAAGGGGAGCATCATGCTCAGCCCGGCACCAAAGCAAATTGCAGAGAGAAGTGCTCCAGCCATCGCCAGAATGAGCGGGCGCTTGTAGTGGAGAAGAATGCGGGCGGATTTCCAAAACGGATTCTGCATCGGCGGGTAGTGTAATGAATCGAGGGCAGGCGGAAATGCAGCCGCGATTAATGAACAGGCTCAGCTATGGCTGTCGCACATCCTTTGCAGATGCTTGAAGTAGTCGGGGAAGGTCTTGTTCACGCAGGAAGGATCATTGATCGTTACACCTTCGCTGCGAAGGCCTGCGACGGCGAAGCTCATCGCCATGCGGTGATCGTCGTACGTGTCGATCGCAGCAGGTTCAAGCTTGCCACTCACAGGCGGGGTGATGGTAAGGTCATCGCCTTCCACTTCCACTTGAGCGCCCAGCTTGGTCAGTTCTGTTTTCAGCGCTGCGAGTCTGTCGGTTTCCTTGACGCGCAGGTTGCCGATGTTACGAATCGTCGTCGTGCCTTGGGCGAAGAGTGCGACGATGGCCAGCGTCTGCGCCATGTCTGGCATGTGATTCAGATCGACATCGATGGCGCGAAGAAATTGGCCAGTTGGCGGGGCGATGATGGTGATGAAGTCGCCGCCGAAGGTCAGGCCTGCGCCCATTTGATGGAGCAGATCAGCGAAGCCGATGTCGCCTTGCAGGCTGCGTTTGCCCAAGTTTTCAATGGTGCACGAACTGCCCGGCGTGATCGCGGCAGCGGCAAGAAAATAGCTGGCATTGGAGGCATCAGGTTCGATGGCGTAATCAAGGGCGCGGTACTTGCCGGGCGCGAGCGTGATGGTAGTGAAGGCTTGATCGACTTGGGCGGTGATGCCGAAGGCGTGCATCAGGCCAAGGGTCATCTCAACATAAGGGCGCGAGGTGACTGCACCATCAAAGTGCAACTGAAACCCTTCTTTGCAGTAAGGGCCCACTTGTAAAAGAGCGCTGATGTACTGACTCGATAGTGTGGGCGGCATGGTGAGCTTGCCGCCGCGCAGGTGGCCACTCGCAGTGATTTCCACGGGCGGACAATCATCGCTCATCAGGTAATCGATGTCGGCACCGATAGCGCGCAAGGCATTGACGAGTTGACCAATGGGCCGCTGCCTCATGCGATCAATGCCATCGAGCACGTATATGCCATCGCCCAGACAAAGGGCCGCAGTGAGAAAGCGGTAAGCAGTGCCCGCGTTGCCCAGATTCAATCGACTGTCGCGTGAAGGAATACGGCCGCCCTGGCCGGTGATGCGCACGGTGTACGCTGCTTCATCAATGTGAAGCTCAAAGCCCAGGGCCTTCATCGCTTCGAGCATGCGCCGACTGTCATCAGCAAAGAGCACACCCGTGAGCGTCGAAGTGCCTTCTGCCAACGCCGCCAGCAGCAGCGCACGATTGGTCAAACTCTTGCTGCCCGGCGGTGTCACCGTGGCGCGGAAGGCTTTCGTGGGCGAGATGGTGATGGAATCAGACACTGAAAATTATTTCGCTTTGCGGAAGACAGCGACGACATTCTCGACAGGCACGACGAACAAGCGGTTGTCGTCTTCGAAATCGACGGGTACTACATCCTTGGGATGAAACAGCACGCGGTCGTACTGTTCGATGGGGTAGTTGGAATCGGAAGCAACTTCGACGGAGACCGAAACGATGCGGCCAGTCAGCGTGGGGATTTCTACTTTGTCAGGCAAGTGGATGCCGGACTTGGTCTGCTTCTTGTCTTCATCCTTGCGGATGAGGACGCGCTTTCCCAGGGGCTCAACGGTTTCGAGGACAGGTTTTTTGGCAATGGGTTGGGTCATGGTTTTGGGATTGTAGCGAAGGGCTTGTCAGTCGGTTGTGTATGAATAATCAAGAGTGCCTACTGAAAAACCGTATTGCCTCTAAGGAAAGCAGGAATGCAGGAAAAGAACTGCATAAAAACGAGGGACATCTCCTACCTTCCTGCCTTCCTTAGAGGTCATTCCGAACCGTTGTGGAGGTTGTTCAGGATGCCCAAGCGAGATCAAGTGTCATCAAGCCCGATGGTGAGGCATTGTTCCGGGGGCGAATCGTGGGGTATCGCAATACGAGTATCACGAAATACTCAGCGTCGGCACATTCGATGCCCCCAGCGCCTTGACGCTCACCTGGCCTGCGACGCTGCGCACGAAGTCCATGATCTCCTTGGCGAGCAGCGGGTCGCCTTCGAAGTTCGCGGTCGGGTTGCCGCTGTCGCTGTTCTTGCGAATGGCCATATTGATCGGCAGCGTGCCCAGCAGGTGCACTCCCATATCTTCAGCCATCAGCGCAGCGCCGCCCTTGCCGAAGATGTCGTATTCCTTGCCGTCGTCGCCAATGAAGTAGCTCATATTTTCCACGACGCCCAGCACATCCACCTGAAGCTGCTGGAACATGCGAATCGCACGGCGAGCATCATCCTGCGCCACGCGCTGCGGCGTGCAGACAACCACCGCACCGGTCAGCGGCAACATCTGCGCCATGGTCAGCGGGACATCGCCGGTGCCTGGTGGCAGATCGATAATCAGATAGTCGAGGTTGCCCCATTCGGTTTGTTCGATGAGTTGTTTGAATGCACCTTGCGCCATCGGGCCGCGCCAGATCAGAGGCTTTTCAGCGGGGACGAGCGAGCCGATGGACATGGCGCTGACGCCATGCACTTCAAAGGGGAGCAGGCGACTGCCATCAGCGACGGGTTGCTTGCCGCCGATGCCCAGCATGGTCGGCAGCGACGGGCCATAGACATCGCCATCCATCAGGCCCACGGCTGCCCCTTCGCGCGCCAGACCCACAGCCAGATTCACCGCGACAGTCGATTTACCCACGCCACCTTTGCCCGCGCCCACCGCAATGATGTGCTTCACATTGGGCAGCGGATTGCTTTCAGCAGCGCGCTGCTGTGGTGCTTTTTGGGCTACGTTGGCGGTGAACTCGATATTCACCTGCGTCATGCCGGGCAGCGCCATCACGGCTGCGGTGACGTCTTTCTGAATGACATCCTTCATCGGGCAGGCAGGCGTGGTCAGCTCGATCTTGATGTTCGCAATGCCATCACAGACAGCGATATTCTTGACCATGTTCAGCGTGACGATATCGCGATGAAGCTCGGGATCCTTCACCTTTTTGAGTTGTTCAAGAATCTGTTCTTTGGTCACGGACATCTGCGGACTCCTGCGTTCATTTCGATCAGTGGGAAGGAGATCATAGGGCGTTACGTGCATATAGACAAAAGGCACGGAACCAATCAGGTCCCGTGCCTGTGAGTGTGTTGATGGGGTCCTGAAGATCAGTGCTTGCTCATCTCGAGGAAGATAAAGCGCGGCGTGTCGCCATCCATCACGCTGATGCGCACGCCCTTGCTCAGGTCGTGCTTGCTCAGTTCCTCAAGCAGGCTCTTGGAATCGGTGACTGCTTTGCCCATCACATCGGTGATGACCTGACGCGTGGCGAGGCCCGCCGCTTCGGCCGCTGAGCCGGGACGAACAGTTTTGACAATCGCGCCAGGCACGAATTTGGTGCCGAGCTGTTTCGCGATCGCTTCAGTGTTGCTGTCCACATCCACACCGAGTCGGCCAAGGAGTTTGGAAGCTTCATCAGCACCTTTGCCTTGATCAGGTGTCGGGCGAAGAGCGCTGGCGGAGTCAGGCTGCTCGCCGATGATCAGTTCCAGCGTGACGAGTTTGCCCTTGAGGTCGGTGGGTTTTTCCAGGCGATGCAGTTCGACATTGACCTTGGTGCCAGGCTTAAGTGATGCGACATAATTTCGCAGATCGTCAGCGGTGTTGACACTGGAGCCATCGACTTTGGTGATGATGTCGCCGCGCTGCATGCCTGCTTTGGCGCCGGGGCTGCCATCGATGGGGTTTTCGACGAGCACGCCTCGTCCGTCGTAACCGAAGGAGCGGGCGAGCTGCGGGGTGAGGTCACGAATGAAGACACCGAGGTAACCGCGACTGACTTTGCCATCGGCGATGAGCTGATCGGCGACGTTGGAAACCATCTTGATGGGGATGGCGAAACCGAGGCCGTTGTAGGCGCCGGTGCGTGAGGCGATGGCGGTGTTCATGCCGACGACTTCGCCGTAGATGTTGGTGAGCGGGCCGCCGGAGTTGCCGGGGTTGATGGCGGCATCAGTCTGGATGAAATTTTCATAACCCTGGTTGCCGCGCAGGATGCCAAGCTGGCGACCTTTGGCGCTGACGATGCCTTGCGACATGGAGAAGTCAAAGCGGAAGGGTGAGCCGAAGGCGAACACGATTTCGCCCTGATCGACAGGCTCCGGTGCGCGGGTGGCGGCGTGAAGCTTTTCGCCTTCGACTTTGATGACAGCTACATCAGTCTTGGCATCGGTGCCTACGACGGTGGCGTCGCGCTCAGAGCCATCGTAGAAACGGACAACGACGCGGTCGGCTCCATCAACGACGTGGTTGTTGGTGATGATCAGGCCTTGATCGTTATAGACCCAGCCAGAGCCGTTGCCGGTGGGCTGAGGCACATCGTATTCTTCGAAGTTTTCGCGCGGTGCGGGAACCTTTTCTGGGGGAGCTTTGCGGCCTTCAGGGCCAAAGAAATAGCGACGCAGTTCCTCTTCCATTTCAGGGGTGAGGTTATTGCTGTTGCCCGCAGCCGCTTGACGCTTGCTGTAAACGGTGATGCTGACCACACTCTTTTCAACGACGCGGGCCACCTGTTTGAACGAGTCGCTCAGCTCCGCAAGCGAGGGGCTGCTCTTGAGATTTTCGCGGATCTGAATGATCTTCGCATCGTCGTAGGCATAAGCCAGTTTCCGCGCCATGGGCGGACCAGCGACGAGCAGAAGAAGAATGGTGATGAGAAGTAAGACGGTTGGGCCGTACCATTTGATTTGTTTCATTGCTGAAAATTCCTTTCGAGGCTGAGCGTTTTCGATGCGAGTCAATGATCGTTCGCCAAGGCGAACGGCTAAATAGGTTGACGTTGATTCACGGATGCTTAATCGTAGGCGGCTGATGTCGAGTGGCAATTTCCATGCAAAAATTAGTCGATAATCCTGCCTGCTGTTCATCGGCCTAAACATGGGGGCGAGGCACAGCCGCAGCAATCAACTTGCGTTACTGCTGCGATGAAATCATAAAACAACTGAAAAACAGGCATCAAAAGGATAGGCGGGCCAGCGTTACCGGGACATCTTATAAGGATGGTTATCCAACAGATATCGCCCTGATCGCACTAATTCCCCCCACGCGGCGGCGGCATCGGCCAGTGATTGGCCGATCGAACTGACAGGTTCAACAAACGGCGGATGCCAGGTTGTCAGGCCCACCAGATCGTGCAGTACCACCACATGCCCGTGACATGCAGGCCCCGCGCCGCAGCCGATGACAGGCACCGGTTCCGCTGTGTGCGGTGCGACTGCGATTTCGACGATGCGTTTGGAAACTTCCGCAGGCACGGCCTCGACGAGCAGCATGGTGATGCCGAGGGTGATCATCTGTTTGGCGAGTGCGACGATTTCGTCCGCTTCGCGCTGAGTGCGGCCGACTGAGCCGTACCCGCCGCGCTGACGCACCAACTGCGGGCGTGAGCCGATGTGAGCCACGACAGGAATGCCCGCGTGTACCATGCGCGCCACCAGCGGGGCAAAGCTCGCATCGACTTCCAGCTTCACCGCATCGGCTCGGCCATCGGTCATGAAGCGCACCGCATTGGCCATCGCAGCGTCATCGCCACTGTGGTAGGAACCAAAAGGCATGTCGGCCATGATGAAGGCCTGCGGCGCACCGCGGCGCACAGCCGCAGTCAGTTCCACGAGCAGTGGCAACGTGGCGGGCAGTGTTGAGTCATGTCCGAAGATCATCTCGGCTGCGGTGTCGCCCACAAGCAGCGTTCGCATGCCGCCGCGCCAAAGCCAACTTGCAGTGGTGGCGTCGTAGCAGGTGAGCATCGGAAACGGTTCACCGCTGCGAATCCACTGGCGAATCGTGCGGAGCGTGACGCGAGCATTGGGATCATCCGTGGACATGGCGGGATTATAGCGGCAGGATTCGACCGAGCCGCGACTCAACGAGTCGCGGACGTTAACGGCCTGAAGGAGTGTGCATCGCGCGGTTCGTTTTGGCGAACAATGATTGATACTCGGATCGCGCAAGGATTCCAAGCCCGTGACGAAAGGTGCAAGGCGCGATCATTGCTCCTTCATTCCCTTGGCGTCCGCGACTCGTTGAGTCGCGGCTCATACGCATCGCAGTTGTTACGATCCTCCCCATGGCCTCCCCTTGGCGTACTCGCATCACCTGGCTTGCTCTGGCGATCGGCATCGTGCTGCTCGTAGGCGCGATCCTCATGGCGGCCACCGAGGTCAACTGGGAGCAGCTGCGCGAAGCCGAACCCTGGCAACTCGTTGCGCTGGTGGGCCTGGTATGTGCCAATCTTTTTTTCTCCGGTCTGCTCTGGTGGTCCGTCACGCTTTCTTTCGATGCCAAGCCTCGCGTGGGCTTTGGGCGAATGCTCGCGCTGGTCTGCGCCAGTGGGCTGCTCAATTACCTGCCGCTGCGGCCGGGCCTCGTGGGACGCGCAGCATTTTTGAAGATGAAACACAATTTGCCTGTCCGGCAATCGATGTGGATTCTCGCAGTGATCCTGCTCATCTCAGTGGCGGTGCTGGGCATCGCGGCTGCGATTGTGCAGTGGGTGGCGCCGGCGATTCAATATGAAGTTGCCCTGGCTGCTTTGCTTCTGCTGACGCTGGGAGTGCCGATGGTTGCGGGCAGGGTCATGAAGCGGAAGATTGTCGCGGGCTGGCTGTGGGTGCCGATGCGCGCAGCTGATCTGCTCATCACCGGGCTGCGGCTCTGGATTGTGTTTCAAATTTCTGGCAAGCCCATTGAATATCCACACGCGGTTTTCGCAGCGTCGGCGGGCCTGTTTGTTTCGCTGCTTGGCATCACGCCCAACGGCCTTGGCCTGCGCGAGTGGGCCATCGCAGGCGCGACCAGTGCGGCTACGGGCCATGTCGGTTTCGCCGCCGCCATCATCGACCGAGGCATCGAGGCCATCGTGATCATCATCACCGGACTGTGGGCGATGCAGCGCGTCAGTTGGAAAGAGAAGAGCCCGGAGAATGCGAAAGGCAACTGAGACGTGGCGTGCTCTAACAACTATCGGAGCTTCTGAATAACTTGTTCCGATTCATTTTTCATAAGGAAGGCAGGAAAACGAAGAAAGCAGGAAAACACCGTATGGAAGTCTTCTTTCTTTATTACTTACCTTCCTGCTTTCCTTAAAACTTGATTGCATCGGGCTTCGCGGTCATTCTGAGGTTCCTATTCAAAGCGAGCGTAGATAATCGGCAAAGACATCGTTGTAAAGCGCACCGCGCCTGCGCGATTGCAGATGCTTCACCACTTCATCGCCGGTGAAGCCATGAGTCTGCATGAGGATCAGACCGGCAACGAGCGCCGAGCGATTGAGGCCCATGCCACAGTGCGATAGCACGCGATGCCCTTTGCGAACGAGTTCCGCACCCAGGCTTGCGATGGCGTGCAGACGATCGAGTTGAGGTAGAGCACCATCGTGGATGGGCAGGTAGATATAAAGAAACTCGTCAGCGGCGGTGGGGACGCCGTGGTCGATGTCGCCTTCAAGATCGATCAGCGTGGTGATGCCCAGCTTGTGTACGGGTTCCCAGTTGTCAATCGCGCCGGATAGAAAGAGACGCTCCTCTTCATCGAGAGGCACGATCTGTTCCAGAAAGTAGAAGGGATCATCACTCATTGCATATCGAGCGAAGGCAGGTCGTGCGCGAGCATTTGCTCACTGGGTCTTCCAGTAATTGTATGTGACGCTGCCGTTGAGGCGAACCTCGTTGCCCTTGAGCGTCGTCACGAACCATTCCCAGGCTTGAGGCGCTCGTGAGGAGGTGAATCGAAGGGATTCCACACCGCCATCGACGCTGATGTAAGGCGTGGTTTTTGATACGTGATGACTGGAGGAGCGATCGATCGAGCCAAAGCCGGGTTCGATGGAAAGCGAGTTGACGTGGTAATCGGGATCTTCTTCGATCACCAGCGGGGTGCGCAGGTTTTCGAGGGGCTGCGCGAAGGGATCGGACATATAGACGATGCGCGCTTTGATCGGGATCGTGCGCATGCGAGCGCCACCGAAGGAGAGGATCATGGAGTAGTCAAATCCGCCGTTGGACCCGCCGCCGTAGCGTGGCGTGACGCGTAACGAAGGGCAACGATAAAACGCATGGGTACCCTCGCCGCCGCCGCCCAGATATTTGACCAGTGGCCCTTCTTCCGCAGGTTCGAACAGGCCCGGCACTCGCCCCTCTTTGCCGACCCAGCACTTCTGCCAGGCCTCTGTCCCTTGCCAGCCGCCCACGGATGACCCAGGCAGCGATTGCAAGTGATCGAGCGCGAAATGCTGAAACGCATCGCCGATCTGTTTGAGCTGAGTCTTGCACTGAGCTTCCTGAGCGATGCCGCGTGCATAACCTAGAGCGGGCACCAGGATGGATATGAGCAGCGTGATCAGCGCTACGACGAGCAACATCTCCACAAGTGTAAATGCTCGGCGAACCATGAACCTGCTCCCGAAGGGGAACCATCAAGTGCCAACTAGAAACGATGCGTGCATCTTCAAAAACCAATAACAGAAGCAACAAATCTATATGGAGAGTACCCGAAGGTAAGGCAATGGTGCAATAAAAAAATGCGATGCTGGGGAATTGGATGTCGGTTGTATCAAAGCGTTTCAGGCAGCCGCGTTTCTTGCAGCCGAGTTTTGTCTACCCGAAGGTTTTTTCAATCGTGTCTATCGTTGTAAGTTATCTAAAGAACTGATTTTATCTCATGTCTAGGGGTAAACGGGTAGACGTCTACCTTTCGCCCTCCCTGCGAGAGCATCGAGCCAGGCATAGTTTAGCATACATTAAACGAAAAATCAAGAGTCGAATAATTACCGCATCACAGATTCAGGTTGTACTCAGGCAGATAGACGAAATACTTGAGCGTGAGCATCCAGCGAAGGAACATCTTCAGGGGCAGCAGGGCAAGCACGACGAAGTGAATCGCCATGAGCGAGTAGCGGATGAAACCCATCTCGACGTAGAGCTTTCGGAAGAGCGTCTTGGCGAGAATCACGGGCAGCACGCAGACCCAGCCGCCGATGAAGAGGATGCCGGGCAGCTCGCGGATGAGCGAATTGGTTGGCAGGCCCAGATCGAGGCCGATGCCGCCGGGGAGTAGTCGCTTACCGTTCCAGAAATAGTCGGAGAACTGCACGCTGGTCAGCGGCACCTGCGTGTGCGCATTCCACGGTTCGTAAGGGCCAAAGAAGTTCCAGTTGGGCCCGCGCAGGAACGTGCCGAACACGATGAGTACGACCCAGAGAATGAGGAAGCCAAAAAGCCAGGTCCACAATGCGAAGGGGCGCTCGCGCACCGTGTAATACCCATTGCCCTTGGGATTCATATCGACATAAGGCATCATCACCAGCCCGCTGACAATCATGCCCGGCAGCACCACGCCCGCCATCCAGGGATCGTAATAAACGAGCATTTCCTGAAGGCCCAGGAAGTACCACGGCGCCTTCGAAGGATTGGGCGGACCAGCCTGATTCGCAGGCGCTTCCAGAGGAGCGCGCAGCAGAATCGACCAGAGAATGAGCAGGGCGGTGGCCGCGACAAGACAGATTAACTCTGAATAAACCAGATCAGGCCAGACGAGAACTTTGTCATCCTTGCCCGCTTCGGGCAGCGGTTTACCGGCGGCGAGCGCCGTGTCATTGATCGCCGCCTGACGGAAGGCCACCCACAGGCAGATGCCGGTGAAAACCAGCATCATCGTGATGGGCACGTTGTCAGGCTTGGAGAGAATCAGCGCGTAGTTCTTGTCGATGAGCATCGACCCGAAATAGGCCACGCAGAAAAGCACGGCAAGACCTGCCGCCACCACCGGCTTCGTCCAGATCTTGTAGCCCAAGATCATGAAGATGAAGATCGGCATGAAAAAGAACGGCAAACTGAGCTCCGGCACGCTCAGGCGGTTCACGAGATCTTTAAAAGCCTCGATCATGGGGATAAAGTTCCGAGTTCCGAGTTCAAAGTTCAAAGTCGATGCATCGTCAAATCCGAAATCCTGAATCTGAAATCCCAAATTGTTTCAACTCGGAACTCAGAACTCGGAACCTGTTTTACAACGGTCCACTGATGCCGCCGTCCTTGCGGATGCGCCAGAAGTGGATGGCGATGAGTGTCGCGGCAACGAGCGGCAAAGCGACACAGTGAAGCACGTAAAAACGAAGCATGGCATTTTCACCGACGCTTGTCGCCGCCAGCAGCAGATAAGCAGCATCAGAGCGGGGCGTGACTAGCGGGATGCCGCCGGGTAATTGCAATAGATCACTGAACGGTCCGCCCAAGCCGACGAACGGCGTGGCCTTACCCATGTTCGATCCGACGGTGATGGCCCAGATCGCCAGTTGATCCCAAGGCAGCAGGTAGCCGGTGAAGGAGAGCAGCATGGTGATGACCAGCAGGATGACACCCACGCCCCAGTTAAATTCTCTTGGCGGCTTGTACGAACCCGTGAGGAACACGCGCATCATGTGCAGCCAGATGGCGATGATCATGGCGTGCGCACCCCAGCGGTGCATTTCGCGGAGGAGGCCCAGCGTCATGGCGGCACGCATGCGAATGACATCAAGGTAGGCATATTCCACCACCGGGCGGTAGTAGAACATCAGGAGGACGCCGGTGATTGTTTCTGCAAGGAAGAGGAAGAAGGTCAGGCCGCCCATGCACCAGGTGAAGGAGAGACGGATGCCGCTCTTTCGCACCGCCACCGGATGAAGGTGGAGGAAGACGTTGCTCATGACCGCCATGACGCGCGTACGACGGTCGCGCGGAATGCCGTGGCGAAAGATCGAGTTCCAGACCTGCGTCGAACGAATGTAATTCAGAACGGAACTAAGCATCGTGATGGGACCCGATTGAAGATTGACATTAGAACGAACGAAGCTCAATCCCGATAGGGATTCGATTGAGTGAGCATTGTTGCGTTTTGCGTCCAGACTGCAAGTGACCATTTTCGAATGGGAGAAAATCATGCTTGCGATTCATCGTTCCGGTTGCGTGATGTGTCGTTAGGATGGTGTCATGGTTCCTATCCACGCTCGTTATCGTGCTGTTGTCATTGCCTTGGTGCTGCTGATCTCTCCTGTGATTTTGATTGCTGCACCGCGCCAAGCCTCGGGCATTTATCCTTCGCTGACCATGTTCAATAATGAAGGCGAATGCGGCACCGGGGCTGTCGTCGTCTTCGCGGATCGGCTTTGGGCCATCACCTATGCTCCGCACATGCCACATGGCTCGAGCGACAAGCTTTATGAGATCACCCCTGAACTGATGCAGATCATCCGTCCTGAAAGCGTCGGCGGCACACCCGCCAATCGCATGATCCACCGCGAGACCAATCAACTCGTCATCGGTCCTTACATCATCGATGCCCAGCGAAATGTCCGCGTGCTCTCCCCCAAACTCATGCCCGGTCGTCTCACCGGCAACGCCCGCCACCTCACCGACCCTGCCAGCAAAATTTACTACGCCACCATGGAGGAAGGCCTCTACGAAGTCGATCTCAAAACCTTCGAAATCACCGGCCTCATCAAAGACGGCAACGGAGATAAGGCAGGCTCCACCCAGCAAAAGAATCCCGCGAAGATCGCTTCCAAGCTCCCCGGCTACCACGGCAAAGGTCTCTACTGCGCACAAGGCCAACTCATCTACGCCAACAACGGCGAACACGGCGGAGCTGCACTCAAGGAACCCACCACGCCGTCAGGTGCGCTCGCTTCCTGGCAGGGTGAAGGCGATTGGCAACTTGTTCGCCGAAACCAGTTCACTGAAGTCACCGGCCCCGGCGGAATCTACGGCAACGACAGCCCCGCAACCGATCCGCTCTGGTCCATCGGCTGGGATGCTCGCTCACTCATCCTCATGCTCCTCGATGCCGGCAAGTGGCACGCCTACCGCCTCCCCAAAGCCAGTCACAGTTACGATGGTGCGCACGGTTGGAACACCGAGTGGCCACGCATCCGCGACATCGGCGAAGGCGATCTGCTCATGACCATGCATGGCACGATGTGGCGATTCCCGCGTGCGTTCTCTGCCAACAATTCTGCTGGCATCTCGCCGCGCTCGACCTACATCAAAGTCATCGGCGACTTCACACGCTGGAACGATCGCATCGTCTTCGGCTGCGACGACACCGCCAAAAGTGAATTCCTCAACAAGCGAAAAGCCAAGGGCAATCTCACGGGCCCCGGCCAGTCGCAATCCAATCTCTGGTTCGTCGAGCCCGCTAAGCTCGACCACATCGGCCCGCCGCTGGGACGTGGAGCCCTGTGGCTCAATGATGATGTCGAAGCAGGTGCGATCAGTGATCCTTATCTCTTCACCGGGTACGCCCACCGTTCACTTCATCTGTCACATGAAAGCGCGACGCCGATCGCGTTGACACTCGAGATCGATGCCAAAGGCGATGGCCAGTGGAAGGAACTTCGCACCATCACCGTGCCCGCCAAAGGCTACACATGGACCGCTTTTTCCGAGAATGAAACCGGCACATGGATTCGCATGAAGGCCAGTGAAAAAGCCTCAAAACTCACCGCGTTTTTCCACTACCGAGGAACTGACACAAGAGAAGCGAAAGCCGATGCCATCTTCGATGGCCTCGCCAAACCCGGCGACACGAATATCACCGGCGGCACCATCCACGCTCGCGGCGGCAACTTCCGCACGCTTCGATTCGTCGCCACGAATCCCACCGGTGATGTCGGTTGCTATGACCTCGATGCAGATCTGAATTTGAAGAAGGTTGATGATGCCGCAGGCATGCAGTGGACGCGCAGCAATACTGCGATCCCTTCGGGCGTGCTGACGATCGATGATGCTTCGGTGCTTTATGTTGATGGAAATGCGCGCTGGCGTCTGCCCAAGGGTGATGCGGCGTTCGACAAGCCCGGCGCGCTGGGTGATGAACGCGTCTGCCGTGAGGTCTGTACGGAGCGCGATCTGTTCAGCGCGCATGGCACGTTCTACGAATTGCCCGCTGACAATGCCGGTGGCTTTGCGAAGGTGCGCCCGGTGACGACGCACAACCGCCGTATCAAGGATTACACTTCTTATCGCGGCCTGCTCGTGATGACCGGCATCGTTGATAGCGCCAAAGCCAGCGAACACATCGTCCGCAGTGATGATGGCAAATGTGCACTTTGGGTCGGCGCAGTCGATGACCTCTGGAAACTCGGCAAGCCCCGCGGCATCGGCGGCCCCTGGAAAAACACAGCAGTGAAAGCGGGCGCGGCAAGTGATCCCTATTTGATGACAGGCTACGACCGCAAGCGCCTGACGCTTTCACACACATCGCGTGAAGCGGTGAAGATCCGCGTCGAGGTGGATGTAACAGGCAACGGCATATGGTCGACGTATGAAACAATCGAAGTCGCGGCAGGCAAGGCGACCGAGCATGTGTTCCCCGATGCGTTCAGTGCGTATTGGATTCGCGTGGTGTCAGCAAAGGACACCACGGCGACGGCGCAGTTCATCTACGAATGATCGCTGCGCTGACCCTCGAAGAACACCTGCTCGCGCCTAGATGGGTTGAGCCACGCGGCCATTGAGCGGGCCGCCCGCCCGGGGAATGCCTCAACACCAGCGCATTGCCTCAATTGTGGCGATGCGGGGCTCGTTCTACACTGCCTGTGTATGCGGGTGCATGCTGCGAAGTTTGCACAGTCGATGAAACCCCAACTGGCGTGGGGACAATATCGCCAGCCGACGCCCGTCGGGTTTGAGTCCTTTTACTTCTTCCAAGGAATCATCATGAACCGAGTCTTGTTGCTACTTACGCTTTGCACGGTCGTCGCGATTTCGTCGACGACGGTCAATGCCCAGACCTTCACGCTCCAGAAGGGCGACCACATCTGCATCGTCGGCAACACCCTCGCCGAGCGCATGCAGCATCATGGCCATCTGGAAACGAACATCACTTCGCGCTTCCCGCAGCACGAACTGGTCTTCCGCAATCTCGGTTTCAGCGGCGATGAAGTGAACTTCGGCAAGCGCCTTCGATCCAGTGCCTTCGGCTCCCCTGATGAATGGCTGGCGGGTGTCAGCGCGATTCCGCAGCCGAACAAACTCGCCACGCTGGAGTTCGTTCTCGAAAACCGTTTCGAACACGCCAACACCAAAGCCGACGTCATCTTCGCCTTCTTCGGCTACAACGAATCCTTCGGCGGCGAAGCGGGCCTGCCTGCGTTCAAGAAAGAGCTTGAAGGCTGGCTCAAGCACACGCTTGGTCAGAAGTACAACGGCAAGAGCGCGCCGCGCATCGTCCTTTTCTCGCCCATCGCTTATGAGAATCTGAATAATCCCGATCTGCCCGATGGCAAAGAAAACAATGCACGGTTGAAAATTTACACCGCAGCGATGGCCGAAGTCGCCGCTGCCAACAAAGTCACGTTCGTGGACATCTTCACGCCGACGCTTACTGGCTTCACCAAGGGCGGCCCGTACACGATCAACGGCATTCATCTCAACGAGAAGGGCGACAAACTCGTCGCAGGTTTCGCAGTGGATTCTTTGTTCGGCACCAAATCAACAGACAGCAGTCTCGAAAAACTCCGCAAAGCCATCAACGACAAAAACTGGTACTGGTTCCACCGCTACCGCGCCACCGATGGGTACTCCACCTATGGCGACCGCGCCTTCCTCACCTTCAAAGGCGGCGGCGTCAAGCGAATGATCACCAAAGATGGCAAGCAGGTCGAGACCGACATCCTGCCCGCCAACTACGAAACCATGCAGCGTGAATTGCATCAGCTCGATGTGCTGGTTTCCAATCGCGACAAAGCGGTATGGGAAACCGCGCAAGGCCGTACACCGAAAATCGATGACAGCAACATTCCGCCCGCCATCGATGCGCTGACCAACAAGCCCGGCTCCGGTCCAGGGGGCGCTCACGTGTACCTCTCAGGCGAAGAGACGATCACCAAGATGAAGCTCGGCAAGAACCTCAAGGTTCAGCTCTTTGCCTCCGAAAAGGAATTCCCCGCCATCGCCAACCCGAACCAGATGGCCTTCGACACCAAAGGCCGTCTGTGGATCACCGCCTGGCCCACCTATCCGCACTGGAAGCCAGGCACGCCGATGAATGACAAGCTGCTGATTCTTGAAGACACCAACGGCGACGGCAAAGCCGACAAGTGCACCGAGTTCGTCAGCGATATTCACAACCCCACCGGCTTCGAGTTCTACAACGGCGGCGTCATTGTCGCCTGTCAGCCTGACATCTGGTTCCTTAAGGACACCGATGGCGATGACAAAGCTGACGTCCGCGAACGCATCCTCCACGGCTTCGATTCCGCTGACACGCATCACGCCATCAACAGCTTTGTCTATGACGGCGGCGGCGGCCTCTACTTCCAGGAAGGCATTTTCCATCGTGTGCAGGTGGAGAATCCATGGAGCCCCGCGCTGCGTCTGGTTGATGGTGGCGTCTATCGCTTTGAGCCACGCACCTTCAAGGTCGCTGCTTACGTGCCGCACAGCTTCCCCAATCCGCACGGCCACAGCTTCGACCGCTGGGGCCAGGATTTCGTGACCGATGGCACCGGCTCGACCACCTGCTGGGGCGCACCATTTTCCGTTCATGCAGAATTTCCCAGCAAACGCGGCAAGCCACCCTCTGTTTACAAACAGCGCACTCGTCCGACGCCCGCCACTGAGATTCTTTCCAGTCGTCATTTCCCCGAAGAAATGCAAGGCAATTTCCTGATTCCCAACGTCATCGGGGTGCTGGGTATTTTGCAGTACAAGTTCAACGACAAGGATTCGTACTACGAAGGTGTCGAGCAGGAGCCGATGCTTCTTTCGACCGATCAGAATTTCCGTCCGACCGATCTGGAGATGGGGCCCGATGGCGCCATCTACTTCATCGATTGGCACAACCCGATCATCGGCCACATGCAACACAACATGCGCGACAACAGCCGCGACAAGGTGCATGGCCGCGTCTACAAGATGACATACGAAGGCCGTCCGCTGCTGACGCCCAAGAAGGTCGATGGCGAAACCGTGGAGAACCTCGTCGCTCTGCTGGCGGAACACGAAGACCGTGTCCGCTACCGTGTCAAGATCGAACTGAGCGAGCGCAAGACGGATGAAGTGATCGCAGCAGTGAAGAAGTGGATGGCCTCGCTTGATAAGAGCGATGCGAACTACGAGCACAACTTGCTCGAAGCGCTGTGGGTACACCAGTGGCACAACGTGGTGAATGAGGAGCTTCTGAACACGCTGCTGACGACCAAGGATTTCCGTGCCCGTGCCGCAGCAGTGCGTGTGCTTCAGCACTGGAACGATCGAGTGAAAAATCCGCTCGACACACTGGCCAAGCTGGTGAAGGATGAACACCCGCGCGTTCGCCTGGAAGCTGTGCGTGCGTGCAGTTTCTTCCAGACCAAGAAGGCAGCGGAGATTGCTCTTGAAGCCGCGAATCTTCCAATGGACAAGATGCTCGAATACACGCTCAACGAAACGATGAAGACACTCAAGCCGTTCAAGTGAGGTTTGCTTGAGGTGATATAAGACCAATTACCCGGCACCGTGATTCACGGTGCCGGTTTTTTGTTGGGGCAAACGAGCCACGCCAATGAATGGTGAGCCGCTCACTCTTTCATCGCGACATTGTTCGGATCGCCGATGAGGATCGTCGAATCCTGGCCTTCGTTGTTGAAGATGAGGTCCATGGTGGCTTTGCCGCTGAGATCACCAGCCCAGAGGCTGCGGGTGTTGTAGATGCGGGCGTAGAGATTCAGGTCATCGGTGGCGTCTGCGAACTTGCCGAAGCCGTTGTTGCGAAGGTAACGGTTGGGGCCGGTGAGGCAGCCGACGATAAGGGCGGGGGGTTCACCCTTTTTCATGATGGCGACGGCGACGCTCGTGGGCTTGCCGGTGATGGTATTGAGATCGCCCGCACCCAGCGTGATATCTGCGAAGCGGCCGCTGCCGGTATTGGCGAAAAGCCTGCAACCTTCGCTCTGTGGCACGATCAGATCAGCCCGCCCATCGCCGGTGACATCTGCAAAGATCGGCGAGACACCGCCAGGCAAAAATCGAATGCCGCTCTCTTTCACTTCAGTGAATCCGCTGCCGGTAGAGAGTGCGACCAGTCCGGTGCCGGCGGCATAAAGAAAATCATCGCGGCCATCACCGTTGATGTCATGCACCAGTAGCCTGTCGCCTTTGACGCTACCGCCAATGCCTTGGGTGCCCAAGTTGAACTTGTCTGTGACATCTTCAAAAAGTGGAACGACAGAAGTCTGCGCCTGACCTTTCGTCGCAAAATAAAAGGCCCATTCGCCGTTGCCTTGTCCGACTTTGATGAGCAACTGATTCTTGCCCGGTTTGAGATTGAGCGTGACCTGATGCTGATCGGGGGCAGCAGCGCGGTTGACATTTTCGGCGATGATCGCCTTGCCATTGAGAAATACTTTGAGCGAATCATCGCTGCCAAAGGATGCGGGCAGATCGACAGCGGAGCCGAAGTCGAGCTCGCGATAAACGTAGGCCACCGCTTCGCTGTTGTCCTCAAAAAGTGCGAGGCTGTTTACCTGACCATCAGGAAAATCTTTCTGTTGCCATTTGAGTTTGCGATTGTCCTTGCCGGTGAGTTCTGCGCTGAGGTCGATCGATTTCTCTGGCTCGAACACTTTGTCAAAGCCCTGGCCGCCGCGATTGTCGAACGGGCCAATGAGATGCCACGGCGAGATCTTGGGTGTCTTAGACGAGGCTGCGCCATCGGGTCCGAGATTGCGATAGAGGCGAAGGCCCATGAAGCCGTTGGCCAGAAGAATATCGGGACGTTTGTCGCCGTCGGCATCGATGAATCTGGCGGCAGTGCAGTTGTAGTATTGCTCGACAGGCAAGCCGCGCGAGTCGTCTCTGAAAGTGTTGTTGCCGGTGTTAGTGAAAAGCCTTGGGCCGGTGGGCGTGGCGATGAGCAGGTCAGGTTTGCCATCACCGTTGTAGTCCGCCCAGTCGGCGCCGCGCGTGGGGCCTGAGTATGGCAGAGCGATTTCATTCATGGTGTTGCCTGCGTTTTGCAACAGCACGATGCGCTCTTCGCCATACAGGCAAAGATCGCTTTTGCCATCGCCATCAAAGTCAGCGACAGCGATGCCTGCAGCGCCGGGGCCGACGGTGGGCAGTTGGCCTTGATGAGTGAAGCCGGGCATGGAAACGATCTTTTGGAATTCATCGTTGCCGCCCCAGCCGACGAAATCACGAGCGGGGTTGTACTCGACAATCTTGAGACTGGCTTTGAGCCTTTGAATCTTGGCGGTGCCTGTTTTCAGGGCGTTTTTGTCACCATCGACCATGGCGGGGACGATGACTTCCTGACCGGCGAGCATGGCGGTGATGAGTGGTGCGAGTTTCTCGGGCTTGCCGTGGAAGCTGCGGCCAAGGTAAGGCTCAGCATGGCTCATGCTCCACCACTCGCCCGGATAAATCTGATACCAGTAGCCATCGATCATGCATTCACCCGCGCCGCCGTTGTGGAAAAAGACCGCGATCTTGCCAGGCTCAGCCCAGTTCATGATGGTCTTCCATTCGCGCTCTTCGAAGCCGTTGTTGATCACGTGCTTCACTTCGTTGGCTGGATGTTTGCCTTTGAGATCGGTGACTTTGGAAAAGATCAGGCGGCGGTTGGCCTTGTCCACCTTTTCAAGTCGCAGCGTCATGATGTTGGTCGCTTCGTTGATGAGGCGACCCAGCGTGTAGGGAATCTCGACGTAAGCATGCGCGGGCCTCGTGAGTGTGATGAGCAGGGCGCACAGGCAGATGAGCGTGGTGAGCGCGAGCGTGGCGTTGGAACGATTTCGATGTACGGCTAAAGCATGATGCATAGGAAGCGCTCCAAGACGATGAATGAGCAGGGCAACGCGAGTCGGGCAAGGCCAAAAAGTTGAGTCATTACTTGATCTGAAGCAGTCGCTCCTGAGCGGTGGTCGCCCAGGGAGAGTTGGGATGTTCCTGAGTGACACGCTGGAGAAGCTTGCGCGCTTCTTCGGGTTGCTTGAGTAAAAGCTGAGCGCGGGCCGCTTCGAGCAAGGCCGCGGCGATGTGGTCGGCGTGATCGAACTGCACCGTGATGGGCATGAGGATTTTCAGCGCCTCGGCAGGTTGATTCTTCTCGTTGAAACAAACGCCGATGCGCAGCAAGGCGCGAGCTGCGATGTCGCTTTGATTCAGCGATGTGGCTTTTGCTGCTTCGCGGTAATGATTGATCGCATCATCAAAATTCTTCTGCTGCAAGCGAGCATCGGCGTACATCAGTCGCGCTTCGTAGCGAAGTTCGCTGCTGCCGAATCGGTTGAGCAAGACCTCCACAGCCTGCCTGCTGGGTTCCCACTGGCTGGCGTAAGCGTATGCGCGACCCAGTTCGAGCAAGGCTCGATCGGTCACACCGGGGATGTTCTGAAATTCGCCTTTGTCTCGAAAGGGCACGAGCAATTTGATGGCGCCGTCAAAATCCTTCTTCGCCAGTTTCGCTTGTGCCAGGTGCAGATAAGCACGGCCAAAAATGCTCGGCGTCTTGCTGCCGATCGCGGCTGAGAACTGTTCGATGGCGCCATCATGGTCGCCCTTATTCAGAAGGCAGGTGCCCAGTGTCAGATGCGTTTCATCGAGCAGAGGCTGATCGGGTTCGAGATCAATCGCCTCGGCGAGCAGTGCGATCGCTTCGCTGAATTGCGAGTGCTGTGCCAGGAGCGTGGCAGCTTCGAAGCGAGCACGTAAAGCCAGCGGCGCATCAGAGGCAGCGACGACGATCTTCGCATAGGTATCGATCGCCTTCTTCGTCGCAGGCTGCATCGGCAGTGAGGTTAGCACCGCGGAAGAGGGATATACCACCGGCGGCGGCGCATTGGAAGTTGATGCGGCTTTGGCGCTGGTGAGCAGCTTGCTGTGTGACTCGCGCTCTTTGGTGAGGAGCAGCGCTTGCAGTTGCTGATCCCCCAAAGCGCGATGGCTGGCGGCGGCTTCGAAGAGAAGCTGAAGATGGCCGGCACTGCCAGCGGTGGCGTGGGCAGCTGCGAGATTTTCAAAGTAGATGGCGGTAGCGCTGAGTGATGGCGTTGCCTGCGTCAGTGCCTGCTGCGCTGCTTCGGTTTGCTGCGCGGTGGCCTGCGGATTCTTCAGCGTGGCGATGGCTGTTGCAATGGTTGCCTGAGCCTGTGCCCGCTCAATTTGCCCACGGCTAATCAATGCCTGATGAGCCTGGGGTGATGATGGATAAGACATGGCGAGCGATTGGAAAAGCGCAAGAGCCTCGGCATTCTTGCCCGCATCGCGCAGGGCCAGGGCTTGTTCGAGTTGCATCATCGGCACCCATGCAGCACGCGCCTCATCCTTGAGAAGTGCTGCTTCATGTTGGGCCCGCACCGCAGCCATCAGTTGCACCGCTTGATCATGCTGGCCTTGAATGCGAAGCAGCGAAGCCAGCCTGGTCAGCGCTAGCGGCGCGATGGGTGAACGCGGATAGGGATCCTGAGTTTGAAAGCGAGGCAGACGAGTGATCGCCCCTTGTATGTCGCCCATGAGAACCATGGTGTTGCAGCGCCCCAGAAGAGCCTCGCCCACGAGCGCATGATTCGCACCAAAACGCGTAGGGAACTGTTGAAACAGATTGAGCGCCGCGGCAAGTGCCTTCGACTTTTCCTGAGGGTCGGCCATGATGGCTGCCATGCGCTGCTGACATTCACCAAGCATGAGCACCGCTCGTGCGCCTTCGCTTGTTTGTTCATTGCCGGGGATGAAGGCCTCGAGATGAGTGATCGCATCGGTGATGTACTGAAGCGCTTTGCCCGCTGAGAGAGCATCGCTCACATCGGCAGGGGCCAGGCGGAGCAAACAGTCGGCTTGCAGCAGCGAAGCCTGACTCAGTGGCCCTGTGCGATTGGCTGCAGCAATTCTGGACAAGGCGAGGGTCGCCTGTTCGTAGCGCTGCATTCGGTGGTGCGCCAGCGCAATGTTCATCAGTGCCATCGGAGCTTGTGCGAACTCAGTGTCGCGCTTGAGCAGCGCTTCGTATCGTTCGATGGATTGTTCGTACAGCGGTTGCCAGGCTGCTTGGGTACTTGCACTGCCGGGCAGAGCTGCGGCAAGCTGAGCCTGAGCGAATCGATTGCTGGCGGCATGAAACTGAACCTGCGAAAGCAAAGGGCTGCGCGGATAGCGAGCAAGAAAGATTGTCGCGGCTGCAATGGAAGCGTCGTATTCGCCCGCCTGATGAAGCGCCAAGACCTGCCGCTGTCTTGCCTGCTCTTCGATCGTGCTTTGGGCGTTTGTTTTGAGGAGTGAATCGAAGGTTGCCGCCGCCTCTTTGGGCAATGCGGCATTGAGCTGAAGATCACCCAGGGCCAGCAGCAGATTGGCCCGTTCCCGGTTGGCACTCGCATCGTCTTTGCCTGTGCTGATGCCCTCGATGGCGGTGCGGTAGAGCGCGATGGCCTGCTCGTAAGCCTGCTGCTTTTTCTGGGCATTGTTCGGATCAAAATGATGCGCAGTAGCCTGCGCCAGCGCAGGTAGTGCCTCGCCCGCCAGTTCGGTGATTCGCGTCAGTGGCTGAAGGATGGGGATAGCAGCTGCGTACTGCTTCATCGCCAGCATGCATTGCCCCAGTCGAAGCTGAGCGACCGGCGTCAGTGAAGACTTGGGAAATCGTTCTATGAATTGCTTGAAGCGATCAGCCGCAGCACTGTGCTCACTTCGCTCCAGTGCAATCGAAGCAAGCTGGTAGTGGGATTGCTCGACCGTCTCGGGCACTGGCCCACGCACCAGGGCTTCGAGCCTGGCCCGTTCACGCGGCTGATTCTTGAGCGCATTGCCATCAGCGATGACCTGTCGCGCCGCGAGAAACTGAGCGTCATAGTTGGCGATCACCGCTTCGTACAACGCGCTGGCTTCTGGGCGTTCCTGACTCAAATGATGCAGTCTTGCAAGTTGAAAGCGAGCGCTGAGGCCGACATCGGTGCTGGCGAATGGCGCCAGCATCGCAAGCGAGCGCGCAGCTTTGAGGTTGTCGTTCAGGGCGACCAGTGCAAGGGCGTGAATAAATCGGCCACGATCGCCCACGCTGCTCCGCTTCATCACCGCATCATCAAGGAACGGCAGCGTGAGATTCTTCGCCTCAAGCGCTAAGCCGCGTCGCCACTCTACCCACGCCAGATCGCAGCGCGCTCGCGCCATCCATTCGACCGCCTCTGGCAAAGGACCATCGGCGGGCACAGCCGTGTTCTTTTGCTGCTCAGTCAATCTCGAAAGCGCTTGAGTCAGCGCAGCCTGCGCGGCTTCGAGTTTCTGCTTGCGCTCCTGCTCAAGTTTGTCCGCTTCCGCTGGTTTGAGTTTGGCCTGAGCATCATGCCAGCCTGCGAACTCGCGCAGCGCAGCGCCCATGTAGTAGCGGGCGATGGCTTGTCTGGAAAAAGAATCATCGCCGGCACAGCGCGTGAGATGTTCGATGATGGCCGGGTAGTCACGGTCCATACCGCCGGGACCAGCCACGCGCTGACCTTCGAGCAGGATGATCGAGAGTGATAGCCGGGCTTCCTGGGCCTGGGCTGCGGCCGGGTTGTCCTTGATGAACTGCGCGAAGCGATCGCGGGCAACGGGCCACTGCCCTTCATCGAATTGCTTGTTGGCCTCGGCGAAGAGAGCGGTGGCCTGTGGCGATAGCTGCTCCTGTGCCAGCACTGGATCGGACAAGGCTAAGGATGAGCCGATCACCATCATCAGCAGCGCGGCTGCACTCAGACGATGACGCGAACCCAACGTAAGCACGGCCAAGCGAAGAGCATCCATCACGGCCAGCACTCCCAAGTGTGAACCAGCATTCTTGAACCGATCAATGGTAACCGAATCATTCCTATCTCTAATTGCGTCCACATCGTATCCGGTCACAGGCAAAGTCATCAGACGCGGTTAAATAGTGTTGCCCGGTGGATTCGCCTACTCGTCCAATGGATTATCATCTGGATTCGCAGGCAGCGGCATGAAGTCCGCGTAAGCCCGGTTCAAGGCTGAGAATCGAATGTCGAACCGTTCACAGTGCCGATGACGTAAGCATGCCTATGACGACCCAAGTGCCTGTCCAACTTTCCCGCGCAGAGCAGACGATCCGCTCCTACCAGAGGCTTGGCCTGCCTCGCGAGGCCATGCCGCGCCATGTTGCCGTCATCATGGATGGCAACGGCCGCTGGGCCAGGCAACAGGGCCGCGAGCGCACCTATGGTCACGCCATGGGCGCCAAGACCGTTCGCGCCATCGTCACCGAGTCAGCCCGCCTGGAACTGGATGTGCTCACGCTCTATAGCTTCTCGGTTGAAAACTGGAATCGCCCGCAGGATGAGGTCGAGTTCCTTATGGAGCTTTACGTCGAATACCTCATCAAAGAACGCCAGGAAATGATGGTCAACAATGTCAAGTTCAGGCAGATCGGCCGGCGCGAAGGATTGCCCACACCTGTCCTTGATGAACTGGATCGCACTACCGAAGAAACCGCCCGCAACACCGGCCTGACTCTCTGCCTGGCGATCAACTATGGCTCCCGCGCGGAGATCACTGGCGCTGTCCGTGAACTGGCTGACAAGGTCAAGCGCGGCGAACTCGATCCTGCCGCCATCGATGAGCAGCTCATCTCCAATCATCTTTACACGCAAGGCCTACCCGATCCCGATCTGCTCATCCGCACCGCTGGCGAGATGCGAGTGAGCAATTACCTGCTCTGGCAAATCAGCTACGCGGAGCTTTATGTTTCTGATGTCTGCTGGCCGCAGTTTACGGTCGAAGAGTTCCACAAATCGCTGCATGCTTATGTAAAGCGGAAACGCAAGTATGGCACCGTGGTCGAGGACTGAGTTCCGTCTTAAATCCATCCGAGCCGCAACGCGTAAGCGTGCGGATGCTTCGAAGCACAGGAAAATCTCGACCAACCGCTCGCTTACGCTGCACGGCTCGGACAGCAATATTCTCTTTATTTACGTCGGCTTTTGCCCGCGCTCTTTGGCGCGCCGTTGCAACTCAGCATTGATGAAGCCCAGAATGTGGCCATCAAGTACGTTGGGCGGGTTGCCTTCTTCGTAGCCGGTGCGGGTGTCTTTCACGCGGTTGTCGTAGATGACGTAGCTGCGAATCTGCGTGCCCCAGCCCATCTTCAAATCGCCACCTTTGGCATCAGACATTTCCTTCTGCCGTCGCTCTTCTGCGATCAGTTCCAGCTTCGCCTGAAGGATCGACATCGCACGGCTTTTGTTCTGCCCTTGATCGCGATAGACCGAGCAAACGACCATAATATTCGTCGGTTTATGCACCAGACGAATCGCACTGGCGACCTTGTTGACGTTCTGACCACCGGGGCCACTGGCGCGAACGAAGGGCGTCACTTCCAGTTCATTTTCAGGAATCTGCACTTTGCCTTCGTCAGCAAACTCAGGCACGATTTCGACAGTAGCGAAACTGGTTTGGCGTTTGCCTTGAGCGTTGAAGGGTGAGACGCGCGCCAGGCGGTGGGTGCCGCGCTCGGTGGAGAGATAGCCGAAGGCGTTGGCGCCTTTGACGTAGATGGTCATGTCCTTAATGCCCGCGTCTTCGCCGTAGTTTTTGTCAACTTCGGAAAGGTCCCATCCCATCGACTCGCCGAACTTCATGTACATGCGCGAGAGCATCTCAGCCCAGTCCTGCGCCTCGGTGCCGCCTTCGCCAGCATAGACGGTCAGGTAGCAATTTCGGCTGTCATACTTGCCGCTGAAGAGGGCGAGCGTTTCGACCTGATCGATGATTTTATTGAGGTCATCTATCTGCGAATCGACATCGGCTCGCGCAGCGTCATCGTTCGCTTCAGTGGCCATCTCCCACATGAGCTTGGCGTCGTCGATAGCTCCGATCGCTTTGGTGATCGGGTCGATCTGGCCTTTGATGGTGCGCACTTCGCCGACGACTTTGTTGGCGGTGTCTGCGTTGTCCCAGAAACTCGCATCGCTCATGCGTGCTTCGAGGGTCTTGAAATGGGTCAGCTTCTTATCGTAGTTAAAGAGAGTCGCGGATCGTTAAAATCCGCGCCTCAAGCGATGAAAGAATGCCGGGGATGTTTTGGTGTTGCATGGGAGGAGAAGGATAGAAGGATCAGGGAGAAATCACAAGCGAGTCGAGCCAAAAACTTCAGCATTGCGACAGTTGAAATCATTTCGTTACCGTAGCAATCGCATCACACAACGGCGTCATATTCGCTTCCGTCATGCCTGCCACATTGATGCGGCCAGAGCCCACGATGTAGATCGAGAACTTTTCTTTCAGTGCCTGCACCTGGGTTTTGTTCAGATTCGAAAAGCTGAACATGCCGTTTTGCCGGGTGATGAAATCGTTGCCTGCCGGGGCGAGGTTTACGTTGCGATCGCTCAGCGACTGCACGAAGAGGGTGCGCATTTTGTGGATGCGCTCGCGCATCTGTTTCACTTCATCGATCCACTGCGCGTGCAGTGCGGGATCGGTGAGGATGGTGGTGACGATCAGGCCGCCGTGGGCAGGGGGGTTGGAGTAGTTGGAGCGGATGACGATTTTGATTTGGCTGATGACTTTCTCAGCGGTCGCGCTGTCAGCGGTAACGACGGTTACTGCGCCGGTGCGTTCGTTGTAGAGTCCAAAGTTTTTGCTGAAGCTGGAGACGACGATCATCTCCGCGTTTTTCTCAAGCAGTGTCGCGAGGCATGCCGCATCTTCACGGATGCCCACTGCAAAACCTTGATAAGCGAAATCGACCAGCGGTAGGCCGCCGCGATCAGCGATGGCCTTGGCGATTTGCTTCCACTGATCAGGTGTGGGATCGACACCGGTGGGGTTGTGGCAGCAGCCGTGGAGGAGGACGACATCACCGGCGCTGATGGTGTTGAGCGCTGCGAGCATGGCGTCGAATTTGAGGCCGTTGGTTGCCGCATCGAAGTAGGGATAGCTTTTGACGGTGTGGCCGGCGGATTGAAAGATGGATTCGTGATTGACCCAGGTAGGATCGCTGATCCAGAGGGTGAGTGAGCCGTGGTTTTTCTTGAGGTAGTCAGCGGCGACGCGCAGGCCGCCGGTGCCGCCGGGGGTGTGACTGGTGGCGCAGCGTTTGGCCGCGACAACTTCATGATCGCCAAAGAGCAGCGTCTGCACCGCAGAGTTGTAAGCAGGTGAGCCATCGATGGGCATGTAGCCCTTGCTCGCTTCGGTGGCGAGGATGCGTTTTTCTGCTTCCTTGACGCAGCCAAGCACCGGCGTTTTTCCCGCAGCATCTTTATAGACGCCGACGGAGAGGTTGATCTTTGCGGGGCTGGCATCCTTGGCGAAGGCGTCGCCGATGCCCAGAATTGGATCAGGCGGGGCGAGCTGTACGTTCTGAAACATGGCGGGATTCCTGTGCTTTTCTGGCGATTGCCGACGGGCAACCGGGCGGGAAAGGTTAGCAGGAATCGGCGGAAAGGAAAGAGGCACAGGCCCAATGCGTTCGTTCTTTAGGGATAAATCGCTGTTGGAGAAGGCAGGGGACAGGGGACCAGTTTAGATTGAGCCGCGACTCAACGAGTCGCGGATGCCCAAGGCCGGTTGGAGCTTGTGTTA
>CAZYQL010000014.1:0-12978 GCA_964650055.1 uncultured Phycisphaeraceae bacterium
AGCCACGCCACGCTCTCAGCATCGAGATGGTTGGTCGGCTCATCAAGCAGCAGAATGTCAGGCTTCTCCAAGAGCAATTTGCACATCGCCACGCGGCGCTTCTCACCACCAGACAAATGCTTCACCGGCGAATCACCGGGCGGACAGCGCAGCGCATCCATCGCCATCTCAAGCTGCGAATCGATCTCCCACGCTTTGCAGTGATCGAGTTTTTCCTGAAGCTCGCCCTGCCTTTCGAGCAGGCGATTCATCTCATCATCATCCATCGGCTCAGCGAATCGCTCGTTGATCTTGTCGTACTGGGCCAGCAGATCGTAGATCGGCTTGAGGCCTTGCTGGACGATTTCCTTGACGGTTTTTGTTTCGTCAAATTTGGGCTCCTGTTCGAGGAAGCCGATCGTGTAGTTGTTGGACTTGTTGATCTTGCCGTCGTACTGCGTATCGATGCCGGCCATGATGCGAAGGAGCGTGGACTTGCCTGAGCCATTGAGACCGAGCACGCCGATCTTCGCGCCGTAGTAGAAGGAAAGGTAAATATCCTTGAGGACCTGCTTTTTTTCGTGCGTCTTGCCGACGCCGATCATGGAGTAAATGATCGCGGTGGATTCGTTGGCCATGGCGTAATTCGTTTCGAGTTTCGGGTTCAGAGGGTTGAGGCGGGTGAGTTGGAAAGCGGAGCATGATAACACGGAGTTTCCCCCGCATGACAGCGACCATTGAGGATGATTGATTCCGCCCGATTTTGCCGTTCGCCTTGGCGAACGAAGCATGATGAGATTCTGCCGCAATGATCGGTGAGCATTGCGTTGTCAGTTGCAATGACGTCGCTTCGCTTATCTCTGATAAATCGGCAGATAGTGATACTTCACCGACAGACTTAAAATAGCCAGCGAAGTCGAGTAAATCGAGCCGCTTTCGGTGGCGGGCCATGAGCCGTCTTTGCGCTGTTGCGGGAGCAGCACACGTTCCACTTCGCGGCGAGCATCCTCCGCGATCGGGCCGCCCACCTGGTGCATGCCTTGCGCGAAGTAGTAGGTGCCATAGAAAAACCACTGCTCGCCCCACTTGAGTTCCGGCCGATGCGTGATCAGCCATTCGGTGGCACCCTTCACTTCGGGTGCGTCGTAGTGACCACACACCTGCATCGCCAGCATGCCTGCTGTGGCGGAGGAATAGGTCACCGTGCTGCTGGGGACATAGGCGAAACCGCTGGCTTTGTCGGTGGGGTTGCCGTTGGCATCGCGATGAGATTTGTAGGTTGAACGAACGTACTTCACAGCACTGTCGATGGCGGACGAAGGCACTTCGATGCCAGCGTTTTTCGCCGAGCGCAGAGCCATCACCTGCCAGACGGTGATGGAAAGATCGGAGTCGATCGAGTCAGGTTCGTAGCGCCAGCCGCCTTGATTTGCAGCGTCTTTTTTGATGGACTGAGAACGGATGATGAGATCGAGGGCTTTATTGAGGCGATCGATGACGAGTTTGTCGTGTGTATCATCGAGGCCCATGCCGGCGATCTCGGCGAGCATGAGCGTGGTGATGCCGTGGCCGTACATTCGGGAATTGTCGGACTGGCCGAAGTAGCCGTTTTTGGCCTGTCGCTCGGGGCGAAGCACATACGCCAGCGCTCGGCGAATCATCTGGCCTTGCGTCGTTTTATCTGAAGGCAAATGCCCGACAGAAAGCAGCGCGAGCACAGCGAGACTGGTCATCGCCAGCTTCGCAAAATCAGCATCGCAGATCGAGCCATCTTCATTTTGCTTCGTGCTCAGATACTGAATCGCCAGATCGATCTGATCATCGACCTTCTCGCGCTTGAGCAAAGGGCGAAGCTTTTCATCCTGCGCAAACACGCGGCGATCCATCGTTGCCAGCAGAGCGGCAGCGAGCGAAGTGCTTGTGATGAATTGCCTGCGATTCATGAATGATTTCCGTTTCGTTCGCTATTCCCCAGCCGCTCGCGGCTTCGCTTTGATCCTTGCTTGGCTGTGTTTCACCAGTCGAAGAAGACTATTTCACTCGCGCCTTCTGCGCAATTGCGCGAAAGTACGCTTCGACTTGCTTGCGATATTCCGCTGCCACTTCTTCGCGCTGACCTTCGAGCAGATCACGTGCAAGGCGCGGCGGAAGTTTGCCCCACTCGCCTTGCTTCGCAGGATCAAGCTCAGGCAGATCGGCAGTGCCAGCGGAAGCGTTGCCGCGGTTGCCGTTGCCGCTTTGACCGGTGCCTGACGCACTGGGATCGCCGGGCTTGGATGGACTGCCGGGCATTGGTTCACCTGATGCGGGTGCGCCTTCGCCGGTGCCGCCGGGGGATTGGCCCTTGTCGCCTTTGGAGGAGCCGGCGGAGGGTGAGCCTTGCGATTTGGAAGCGAGCGATTCGTTGCCAGCGTCGCTGCCTGATGGAGTGGGTTGACGCGACTGGGCCATGGCGCGGGCTTGTGCTTTTGCGGCTTGTTCTAGTGCCTGCGCGGCTTGTTCTTGCGGTGATGGTGATGCAGGAGAAGGCGATGGCGATGCACCTGCAGAACTGCCCGGTGATGATGCGGGTGATGATGAAGGCGATGATGAAGGCTTATCACCCGCAGGATTAGATTCGGCGCGATCCAATGCATCGAGCGCTCTCGCCATCAACTTCGCTGCGGCTTCATCTTGTGCGGTTGGATTGGGCGAGTTGCCGGGCTGATTGCCTGCTGCATCTTTCTTCAAACCCGCAGGCGATGACTGTTGCAACATCTGATTTAAAGCATCGGCTTGTTCCTTGAGCGATTCACCAGCCTTGGCGACAGCGGCCTGAGCTCCAGCGGGGGCTTCTGATTTAGCCAGCGCCTTGGCCGCATCATCGATGGCTTTGCCCGCTTTCGTCTGCATGTTCTCTTGCGATTGCGACAGCTTCGTGGCAGCGGCATCATTGTCAGCGCGCTCTTCATGGAGTGCCGCGCGGGCCAGGTCTTTTTTTGCATCATCCAACGACTGTGCAATCTTCGGCTGCGCCTCCTTGGCATCGGCAATCGCCTTCTTTCCTGCATCAGCGCTCTGCGATAAGTCGCTCGCCATCTTCTGCGCATCATCGGCAAGAGCCTGTGCTTTCTGCCCGGCATCCTTTGCTTCTGCTGCGGCGCGCTTGGCAGCTTCCTGACGACTGCGCGAGTGGAGTAATGTCTCTGCGGCCTGCTGTCGTTCTTTCGCGTCGGCACTGCCCACTGCAAGTGTCGCTGTGGCCTTGCCTTCTTCCTTGCGCAGCCGATCCAGCGCGGCTTCCGCCTGCTTCTGTGTTTGCTTGAGTTTGTCAGCCGCATCCTTAAGTGCATCAGCCAGTTCGCGCGCTTTCTTAGCCGCTTCCTTTTGATCTTGTTTGTCAGCAGGGGGCTTCACTTGGCCTGCTTCAGCCAGCGCATCGCTTGCTTCCTTCGCAGACTGAGCGGCATCATTGGCGGTGCCTTTGCTCGCCTGCTGTGCGATCGGGGCGGCCTTGGCTGCGAGTGACTTCGCCTGCTCCTGAAGATCACTCATCTGTTTGGAAGCATCAGGGCGCGGCTGATCATCCGCCTTCTGCGCCTGTGCCAATTGCTCGGCTAGGCGCGCTTCTTCGCTTGCACCGCGCTGCATCGCTTCCTTCGCCTGCGCCACTGCTTCTTTAGCAATAGCGCTCAGTTCCTTTTGCATCTGCGGATTTTGTGCAGCTTCTTTTTCGAGCTGCGCTTTCTGCTCCTGTGGCGTCATTTCTGCGAGCTTGGCCAGCTTGTCCATCGGGCCATGCTGCGCATCCATTTGGCGCTTAAGGCCCAGATCGCTCTCGGCTTGTCTTAGAGCAGAGCGGGATTTCTCGCCTTCACCAGCGGCCAGGTTTTCGTAATGCTTGGCAAGCTCATCAAGCGTCGATGCAAGCTCCGCTTCTTTGGTCGCGGCTTTGTCCGCCAGTTGTTCCTGTGCATCAGGTTGTGTTGCTGCCGCGGCATCTTTCACGGCAGCGCGGGCCTTGTCGGCGCCGTCGCGCACCATCGCCATTGCATCATCACCATCACGCGCACGCTCTCGGCCTTGCTCGGTGAGGGGGTCCTGTGTGTTGGCATCATGGCGAAGTGCATCGTTCAGTTGTGCGAGGTGTTCATCGAGAGTTTTCTGCTGATCGGTGAGTGCTTGTGCGGTAGCTTGCGGAAGATTTTCGCCGGTGGCTTTCACTTGATCGCGGGCTTGTTCCGCTTTGGCCTGGAGAGCGCGGGCTTCCTGGGCAAGCTGCGACAGTTGATCAGGGAGCGAAGGAATCTGAGCGGCAAGTTCGGCGCGAGCTTGAACCATCAGGGCAATGATCGTGGGCTGCACCGAAGCGACAGATGCGGCGAGTTCATCGAGCGCATCGGCACGCTTCTTTGTGACCTGCGCTTTGTAGCGACGGGCAGTCATCTCGACATCGAGTGTCAGCGCTGCGCCAGTTCGCGGCAGCGCTGTCAATATGTCACTGATCGCTGCGGGAAAGACTGCGCTTTGTGCCGCCTGCTTGAATCTTGGAAGTTGTGCTTGCGTGTGCTGCCACTGAAGCGGGCTATGGGTCACGGCGTCACCCATCGAAACCACCCGACTCTCGCGCTGGGCCTGTGCAGCAAGTGCAATCTGAAGATGAATGAGATCGTGACCCGCTTCAAGGATGCGCATGGCATCGGAGACACGCACAATGCGCTCGCGCCACTGCGGCAATGGCGCGCTAGCAGCACGCTGCCTTATCGCTTCAAGCGCCCGGCGAAAAAGTGCGACATCGGCTGCATGAAGCGGCGATCCATCTTCACGCAAAGTGATCGCAGCCTCGCTGGTCTGAAGCACACGCTGTGCTGCGGTCCATGCATCAGCATGACGCGAAGGATCGGCATCATCACCGTTTGATGTCGCCAGCCAAGGTGCAGTGAGGCGATGGAGCGCGAGATCATCGGTGCCCACAGCGGCGAAGGATGTTTTGAGTTCCGGCAGCAGACTGCGCGTCATCGGAAGCACCTGTGCAATGGCGCGGTCGAGGCCTTGCTGGATGAGGCGGGCTGATTCGAGCAGCGTGGCCTTGGAAGGTTCGCGGGCCAGTTGTCTTTGAGTGGTGTCCTGCACGATCTTCAAATCATCCGCGATGGTCTTGATGATCTTGGCCTGACTGCCCGCAGCGAGGGTCATCTGCAAGGTTGCTTCATGAATCTGTTTGAGCTGCGCGAAGGCAAGATGCTGCTGCCGAGCGGCGCGTTGCCAGGTGGTTTTGTGATCAGGTTGATCGGCGAGGTTCATGGCCTCTTGTGCTTCGCGCAGCGCGAGTAGATCGCGCAGAATCGCATCGGCTTCATCGACTGCGATGATGGCCGAGAGCGCCGCTTCGCCTTGCAGCGCCAAGCTGGCGCACTGCGCAAAATCACTGGCGATGGCGCTAAGCGCATCAGGTGACTGCCCCGATTCCAAAGCCATCAGCGACAAGGCGCGAGCTAATTTCTCATCGGTAATACAAGAGAGCACGCGACTGATTGCAAGCAACTGATCAGCGCTGGCACCGGCGCGATTGGCATTCATTCGCAGAGCTTGTTTAGCGAGCGATTTCGCCTGATCTGCTTCATCATGAATGGACTTGAGCGTCAATGCTGTGCGGGTGATGATCTGCTTCTGTTGCAACTGACCTGCGGCTGCGTGATCGGTGGCGAGTGACTTGAATGATGCAGCTTCTTGATCCAGGGCCAGCCTCATGCTTTGGATCGCATCCAGCAGTTTGCGCTTAGCAGCAATACCTGCAAGCCGCTGCAGATCGAAACCGGCGGCAGCGATGGTGATGAGCACCGGCGCTGATTCAGTGGTCTGCCCCGCACGATCGCTGGCGCTGAACTTGATGGCCAGTTGATCGCCGGCTAGCAGGTTCAGGTCGTAAAGATCCCACGCTTCATCGATCTGATGCGAAAGACCGGGGCGTGTAATGAGTGGTTGCTTGAGCCAGGGGCCGCCGTTGATTGAGTGATGGCGATGAATGATGTCGAGACCCAGATCATCCTTGGCGATCAGTGCCACCTGCACCGGCTGCGCGGGCGGCAACAGCGCATCTTTATCAGGTGAGGTCACGGTCAGCTTCGGCGGAAAATCGGGCGTCGTCTTAATCTCAAACGGCGGATCGAGTGCATTATCAAAACCCGTCTCCGCAGCGATCAGATGCACGCGATAAAGCATGGGCGATGTGAGCGGAATCGTCGCGCGCCACTGCGTGCTGCTGATCGCTTCCAGCGGGATTGTTTTTGTCGGCGAAGCGTCAGCTTCAAAGCGAAGTTCGCCCGATTGAATCGGCTGATCGGTATCGATGATCACCGCTGCACTGGTGCCGACGAGACCTTGCAGGTGGCCATGCTTTTCGATCTCGCTTTTGGATGGCAGATCGGTGTAAGCAGGAGGCGTGTAAGTTTTGGCAAACTGCACAGGATGCGGACGAGGTGCGGTATCAATCGTGTAAATCCTGGTGATCGCATCGCCAGCGAGAATGCGATATTGCACCGCAGAACGGCCCATCTGAATCGCGCCAGCAAATCGGCGATCGCCCGCCACCGCTTTGAGCACGATGCGCTCGCTGCGATCTTCATCACCATCACTGTGGAAAGTTTCAAGTGTCACTACATCGGCTTCGCTGCCGGCAAGTTCAACAATGACATTGACTGCATCATTGTGAGGCACCAGCAGGTCAAGGCTTTCAGGCGCAATGATTTTTACTTTGACACTGGCGATTCGATCGACCAGCGCTGAGGGAAGCATCGCTCGCGTGAGCCGACTTGCAAAATGCAGGTCGGGCACAAGAAGCAGCGCGATGCAGATGGCCAGTGCGCCAGTGGCAAACAGCGCGGCTCCCTTAATCAGACTCGATGGAAGCAGCGCGGGCACTTCGATGCGACTCATCTTCGATTCCACCGAAGCCTGAAGCAGCGAGCGAAACAGCGGCGAATCAAATTGCGCCTGTTCTGGCGATGCGCCCAGTTCGACAGCAGAAAGCAGCTCATCACGAAGGCCCGGCTCGCGGTGCTCGATGAATCGGGCCAGATCACGCGAACCGGGAATGCGCAGAAGCGAGCGCAGACAGAAGAGCCAGACGGTGAGCAGGACGATGGCGTAGCCGGTGAACGTAAGGGCCCAGCGCAGGGACTGCGAGCGGATGACGAACAGACCATCGATGAGCGCGATGATGGACATGATTGCCAGCAGGGAGACGATGGCGGCGCACAGGCCGCGCACGGCAATGAGCATCCGCCGCCTGCGCGAAAACGCGGCGAAGGTGTCGAGTGTGAGTTGGCTTAGGCCGGTGTTCATGAAGCGATTGGTTCCTTGTCCTTCAATGTTCTTAAATCAAATCACAGTAGGCCCGCGCGTTTACGCAGCAGCCATTCCATCGTCAGGAGCAGCATGATGGGGACGAACCACCAGTAGCTGCGCCACAAAGCGGTTTCCGTCACGATGATTCTACCGCTGCTGGTGGGCTCAAGTCGCTCAATGAGCTGAGGTAAATCTTCTTCCCTGTAATATCGGCCAAATGCGCGGCTGGCCATGGCGCTGAGTGTCGATTCATCCATCGTCACCGCACGGCGTTCAATAGAGACCGGCGCCTCCACGGTGAACTGTGCGCGAGCCTTGAGCTGTGCATCGTCGATGCCTTCGATGGAAACGCCCACTTCATATTTGCCAGGCTCGAGGGGCCCGGTCTGTCCCGCAAAGCTGCCGCTCTTGCTGTCGCCAGCATCGAGCGGCAGCGTCGCCACCTTGCGTCCATCGCGATAAATCTGTGCCGTAGCTTTGGCCTTGAGCATCGGCTTGCCATCGCGATCGCGCAGTCTGGCGCGAATCTCAGCCTTGTCGCCCGGCTGATACGTCGCGCTGCCTGCATCGAGTTTCACAAACTGATCCTGCACCGCATAAGGCTGCTCGGCGATTTGCCTGGCCATCTGATTCCAGAAGCGAGCGTGATACTGATCCGCCACTTCATAGCGCCAGCGCCACGATTCATCGAACGCCATGTAAATCACTTTGCCTGCACCATAACTCCGCTCGACGATCGCGGGCCTTGGTTCATCGCCGATCACTGCTTGTGCGAGTACGGATGCGCCCGGTAGCTCACGTACTGATGCGAGCCAATGCGGAGGCGCAAGCGTTTGCCACAAGGCTCCGCTTTCCATTTCATCAGGCAACAGGCGAAGCGGGGTGGAGGCTTGGCCCACAACTGTAAGTTTGAGGCGCGTGGGCGGTGGGCTGTTGTCACCATCGATTGGTGTGAGCCATTCGATAGGGAGAAGTTCGCCCAGTGGTGTTTCGGCATAACGGCGGAGGTGGCCGCGCTGACCATCGATGAAGATCATGCCGCCGCCGCGCTCGCCGACGAAATCGCGCAGGCGTTCGAGCTCATCGGGCATGAGCATGTCGGTGGGCAGGTCGCCGAAGATGATGACATCGTATTTGTAGAGCGTTTGCAGATCGCGCGGAAAAGCACCGCTCTCTTCGCCGCGTCGCCAGTGGTCAGCAATCTCGCTGACGCCGGCCAGCAGTGTGTTCACCTGCCAGCGCTGATCGCGCGAAAACAGGTTGCGCAGGTAGCGAGCTTCCCAGCGCGGCCGACCATCGATGATGAGAATTCGCCGGGGCTCAGTCACGGCATGCACCGTCATCTGCGCGCTGTTGTTGCCTTGCTCAGATTCACCTTCGATGGAGGTGATAGTCGCAGTGAATTGCAGCGGAATACTCAGTTCCTTGACGTCCTTCGTTGTGCGGCTCGTACTTTTACTAAGCAACTCTTTCACAGCAAAGTCAAACGGCAACCGGCGCAGACCGCTGCGCTCAGTGACGAGATTTTTCTGCCAGATGATTTGCTTGCCCACTTCGATGCGAGCGATGAACGGCTTGCCCGGCGGCATGTCATCATCAAGTACGAGTTCGCCTTGGATGCGGTCTTCGTGAAAAACAGAATCGGGGCCTTCGATCGATCGTACTGCGAGGTCTTCGGGGCGAGTGAGACTGCCAAGGCCGACGGTGTAGAGCGGCACGCGTCGCTGACCGAGCACAGTGGCAATCGACATTGGATCGGAAGCGTCAGTGTTGTGACGACCATCAGAAAAAAGGATGGCGGCTGTGCGCTGCTCGATGGCGTTGCCTTGATCCTGCTTGTTGTCGGCGGCAGCGAACGAAGGCGCGACATGATCGCTTATGCCTGCCGCCAAATCAGTGAGCGGCGTCCAACCCGGTGGATCCAGCGTCACTGGTCGCGTCGGCTGCTTCTGCGAAGACCAGAGCAACGTGGCGCTGCGATTGTGCGTGGCGTAAAGCTCGATCTGATGTTTGGATTCCAGCCTGCGCACCAGGCCTTCTTCGCCAAGCAGCAGCGTGCTGGTGCGTTCCCATCGCGAAAGCTGATCGACTTTCGCCAGTGCAGCAGCGACGGTGGCATCACCGGATTCGGCGAGCGCTTTGGCTTTGATTTCAAATAGCGATTCGAGTGACATTTCCCAGCGCCGGGCGACTGAAGCAAGCGCGGCCAGATCGGTCATGTTCTTTCGACTTGATGCATCATCGATATCGCTGCGACTGAGGAATGATTCAAGTGGATCAATCAGTTCAGTGCGCAGAGCCTGTGTCATTGAGTCGCGCTGTTTTTGCGGGGTGGAGCCTTGCGCTGCGGCGAATGGGGAGAGGCGTTTGCCCGGGATCGGCCGCTCCATCGCACCGATGGGAAGCTGCCAGCCCACGGCAAAATGATCATCGCCCGTCGATTCTTTATGAAGTGCTTCGATGTAATACCGCTGGCCGCCTTTGAGCGTGACAGAAGCAACGGAAGGATCGCCGGTAGTCCACTGCCAGCGATTGGTGCGCGTGGCAATGGTGATGATGCGCTTCTTCGCGGTGACATCTTCGCTGGCGCTGAGCCAGAGTTCACTGGGCCCATCACTGGCGAGATAGAAGGTGTAGCGGCCATCAATGGGCGGGTGAATGTAGCCGCGAAAACGTGAGGCGTAATTGTCGCCGAGGTTGGCGGGTGCTTCGAAGGTATTTGAAGTGTGGCTGCCGGTGGGTGGCTCGTGATAGCGTGGATGCCCTGTGAAATCGCTGATCGATTCGCCGGGCAAATCGAGCCAGTACTCGCGCAGGATGGTGCCGTTGCCGCTGAGATTTTCCTGAGGTAGCGCGGCGAGATTCACTGCTGCGATATTCTTCTGCGTTTGCGTGATCTGTGTGTGAAACTCTTTGGCGAGTGACTTGAGATCGAGTCGATCAGGGCCAGCGATGGCTTCCTCGACGCGAAGCCTGGCATCGCGCAGCTGCTGGGCGATGTCGTAGAGTTGAGTGTTGATGATGGATTTAGAAAGCCAGCCGCCGCTGCGAGCGATGAGCAGTTTGCGGGCGATTTCCATGTGGCTGTCGGTCATCGCCATGCTTTCTGAGCCGTCGATGAAGACGATGACGCGGCCGGGCTCGCCGATGTGCTGCCGATAGCGCAGCGAAGGACCGGTGAGCATGAAGATGATGAGGCAAACCACCAGCACGCGAAATAAGGGAAGCACAATGCCAAAGCGCGGCGATCGCCTGGACTCACGCCGATAAACCAGCCACGTCGCGACGGCAAAGACCAGCGCCAGTGCGAGGCCGCTCCATAGGCCAAGATGTCCCGTCAGTTCAAGCATTCATTGCCTTCGCAGTGCACCGTGCAATCTTGCGATTTTCATTCACACGACTACTTCGCCGCTGCCGCGACATTTGAAAATCGATATTGAAGAAACAGCTCGATGAAACACATCGCCAGCACCGCCCAGAAAAACCAGTGCCAGATTTCGCTGCCATGGCGGCGCGATGAATCAAGCTCACTGAACTCCTGAGCACTAGTGATAAGCTCACCCTTCATCTCTTTCGCAAGCGTTGAAATTTCTTCGGAGCTCATCGGCGTCAGGTCCGATTCTTCCCGCGAGGAGCGCACCACAAAATGTAGCGGCTGCTCATCGCTGCCCGGAAAGTCGAGCGTGTAGAGCCCAAGCTGCTGCGTCGCGCTGAATGTCATTGCGCCTCGCAAGCCCTCGTCGCTGATCGTCATGGCGTGTCTGATGCCGGCGGGATCGGTCATCATCGCCCGCCTTCCGATGAGCTTGCGCGAGAGTATCGCCGAGAGCGACTGGCCCATCATCACATTGCGCGGCGGCTCCACCTGCGACGCGGTGTGTGCGATCAGTTGCTGCATCAGTGGCACGTAAAACGGCCGCGCTGGAAGATTGCTCCAGTCCGCATCGCAGGCGGTGGCGCACAGGAGCACGGTGCCTTCGCCGTGACGTTTTTCGATGAACAATGGATCGCCGCTGTCGAGCCTTGCGAGGGTGGTGATGCCTGCTGCATCGCGCGGAGATGCGAGCCTGAACCAGCTTTTGAATTCACCGGTGGTCAGATCGCCGTTGCGGCGATCGTTGAACATGGTGAGTGCGGGGTGCGAAAATGTTTCAAGCGTGATTGATGCGGGCTTGGTGGTGCCTTCACCAGCGATGGCCAGTTCTGTGAGCCTGGCGGGTGCGAGGCCTGCGCCGCCTGCGAAGAGCTGATCGTTGTACCAGTCGCCGTTGACGCGGTTGCCTAGGAAGATGACCAGCCCGCCGCCGCCGCGCACGTAGCCATCGAGCGTTTGTAGTTGCTCAGGTGTCAGCGAAGCGACATTGGCCAGCACGACCGCCTTAGGCTGATCGATCATCTCCGGTGTGAACTGCGTTGCACTGACCACGCTGGCGGCAAGCAGGTCAGCGAGTTCCACGCGGTTCTGTTTGAAGGGTTCCAGTGCAGTGGCGAGGAACCCGGTTTCACCCTTGAGCGGCTGATTGGGCGGCGCAGGATCGCCATCAATGAGCAGCACAGGCACGCGCTCGAGCACCGTAATGCTGGCCATCATGTCGTTATCGACTTTGAGTGCGCTGTCGCCATCAATGCTGATTTTCACCACGTGCGAACCTGCTTTGTCAAAGGTGTAAGCAAAGAGCACCTGGCCCGCTTCCTCAGGGCCAAGGGAAAGTTCACTGACCTCGCGACGCTCGCCGTCGATCTCCAGATAAACGCGGAGACTGGGATGGGACTGAGTGGAAAAATTGCGGACAGTGGCGCGAAGGGTGATGCGCTGGCCGATGCCGACGATGGCTTTGGATATCGCAAGGTCCATCACGGCGAGGTTGCCGGCGGCTTCCTTGCTGACATTCATCAAGGTGAGCGCGGTGTCGGCATTGTCGCCTGTGTTCCACTGTGCGAGTCTTTGCCTCATGCTGGAGTTGGTAGCGTTCCAACTAAGCTGTTGAAAGTCGCTGATGAGAATGATGTCGCGCTTGGCGTGCGCCATGGTGGCGACGAGGCCGGCCGCGGTGCTCAGGGCGGTGGGCACATCGGCTGGGCCGTAGCTGGCGGTGCGCTTTTTGAGTTCATCCATCAGCAAACTCATGCGCGTCGTCGGCTCATCGAGCAGTGGCGCAACACCGCCCGCCATCATCACCACTGAAGCATCGGAGCCTTCGGGCAAATCGCGCAGAATCTCGATGGCAGCATTGGTGGCTGCAATGTGACTGGCGTTTGCGCCGCCTGCGGACATGGAGTAGCTGTTGTCCATGACCAGCACCAGCGAGCCTCTACTTTTGCCCGCCAGTTCCTTGCAGCCGGTGAGTACGGGTGAAGCCATGCAAATCGCCAGCAGCACGGGAATCATGGCGCGAACCAGCATGAGCAGAATCTGTTCGAGGCGCAGCCTTCTTCGCTGCGTGCGCATGACTTGTTCGAGCAGGTGCATCGCGCCCCAGCGAATGATGCGTGGTCGATTGCGATTGAGCAGATGGATGAGGATGGGGATGTTCAGTGCGAGGATGCCGCCGATCATCGCGATGTTGAGGAATGTCATCGCGCTGACCTCCTCGCCAAGGGCAGGCGTGAAACGCTGGCAGTCTCTGTCGTTCGCTCTTGAAAAACCATGTGCAATTCGCAACTCCAACAATC
>CAZYQL010000014.1:13078-17035 GCA_964650055.1 uncultured Phycisphaeraceae bacterium
TCAAAGGCTCAGCCGCTCGCCGCAGCGGAGTATGCGGTGATCACGATTGAGCTTCTGGCATGAAGTGACAAACTCATCGGGCGCAGCGGTGTTGAAGGTGAACATGTCGTAATGACAAGGCACGACTATTTTCGCCGCAATCGCGTGCGCCAGGTTCGCAGCTTCCTGTCCCCACAAATTGCCTGCGACCTTGCGCTCGGGGCCGCGTCCATTGATCGGCAGCAGCGCCAGATCAATTTCAAAGCGGCGAAGACGATCGATCATACCTTCGTAAAACAGCGTGTCGCCGCTGTGATAGATCGTGAAGGTCCGGCCATCCGCCATCGGAAGCTCGAAGATGTATCCCATAAACCGGTGGTGGCCGCGTTCATCTTGTTCGAGTTGATCGTGCGCAGCGGGTAAGCCGTGAATAGTGAGTCCTGCCACATGGCGCTTCACACCATCGCCCATGCCGATGAGCGAAGCGGGCTCGGTCTCCAGCCGTGCTGCGACGAAATTGCGATTGGCCTCGGGCACCACAATGTGCAGCTTCGGATTCACACGCATCAGCGGCAGCAGCGTCGCTGCATCCAGATGATCGGTGTGATTGTGGCTGCTGGTGACGACATCGATGTAATCCAGCCGGGCAGGATCGACGACGAGTTCCGTCATGCGGACATGTGGCTTGTCGGTGTCCGCATATTTCTGCGTGAGTGAATCCGAGAGATAAGGATCAATCAGGAGGAAGCCGCCGGGCCAGCGCACGAGGTAGCCGCTTTGCCCCAGCCACCACAGGTGCAGGTGCGCGGTGTCACTTTTGGCAGCGGCGACATCGGCGAGGAAGGCATCGTGTTGTAGCGCTGGCTTGATCATGAGTTCATCACCACCATCAACATCAACAGTAAACACTTTGGTTCATCCTATCGGATCAGAGTCGCTCCGAATGCAGCCGCCCAGCAGCATATTCCGTTTAAGTCTCCCAATCGGCACGCCATCGCAAAATGATAGGGAACCAGTTCAATATCGGCTGCAAGTCGAGCTTGGCAGCAGCCGACCTTTCAATGGATGAAGCTTCACCTCTCGATGCGTTTGCTGCGCCCGGCTTTGCGGTGGTCCATCGGATCGCTGCTGCTTACAGCGTGGCTGTCGCTGTGTGCAGCGCCTTGCACAGGTGCTGCGCTCGATGAGTTCGACAGCAAACATTACACCGTTCGCACCAATGGCTCACGCACCAGCGCTGCCGAGTTCGCCAAGCATATGGATGGCGTCTTCGATGAATATGCCCGAAGGTTTCGCACCTTCGGCAAGCAGCAGGGCGAGCGCATGCCGCTCTATCTTTTTAAGACGCAGGATGATTATCTCGCCTTCATGAAAAAGCATGGCATCGATGCCAGCGCCACCGGCGGTATATTTTTTATTCGCCCCGATCTGCGCGGCCTGGCCACATGGATCGATGATCGCCCGCAGTGGATCACTCTCGAAACCATTCAGCACGAAGGCTTCCATCAGTTCGCCTATGCTCACATCGGCACGCGCCTGCCGCTTTGGGCCAATGAAGGACTCGCGGAATATTTCGGCGATGGCATTCTGGTGGGCGGCAAGCTGCGCGTGGGCATTTCCAACGGCCGAAGAATCGAAGCTGTGAAGAACGCCATTGCCGATCGCAAGATCATCGACTTCGACACACTCATGAACATGCAGCAAGGCCAGTGGCATCTGAACCTGGTGCGCGATCGCGAAAGCGCCCGCCTTCAGTACGATCAGGCGTGGTCGATGATCTACTTCCTCATCCACGGCGAAGATGGTCGCTACCGCGAAGCCTTCGAAAAATATCTCTCACTCGTCGCCAAAGGTTCGCAAAGCAAGGAAGCCTTCAAGACCGCATTCGGCGCTGCTGATACCGCTACTTTTCGCAGACAATGGGAACTGTTCGCTTCGCGCATGGAACCTGATGCGCTCGATACGGCGGTCAGTCGAATGCGGTTTCTCGCGCAGGGATTACTTGTTCTACAAGAGCGCCGCGAGCCTGCACCCATGAGCACCAATGAACTGAGGCAACGCCTCACCGCACTGGGCTTTCGCGCTTCACGCATCGAGAACGGCATCCGCACCGAAGTCAGCGCCAACGATGCATCGCTCTACATGTTTCAAAAAGACAACGGCAGCCACGGTACATTCGAAATCCTCTCGCCCCAGCAAGCCTCCCATCCGCCTCGCGTCACCGCCACAGGACTTTCGCCCCAGCCCGTGCTGATCTGGACACGCGATGCGAGCGGGCAATTGATGCCGGAGGTGAGCTTCAAAGAGTAAGCAGAAATGTTGATCACTGCGCTGATGACGCTACGCCGCAAGCGGCTCGGAGGTTTTCACTTTGATGGCTTCCACTTCACTTTCACCGTCAGCTTTTTGCCATCGCGGCCCTCAAGCTTCGTTGAAAACTCGGTGCCATCGTCCACGATCTTCATGGTGAACGGCCCGTCGCCATAAGGATCCTTGATCGCTTTGAACGCGGCGTCGCCATCTGCTTTGAGTGTGACTGCGGCGCGAGTGAGGGCGATGTTCGCCAGGCCGCGATGGTAGGCCTGGTAGGCGGAGTCGAAGGCGGGCATCATCAGTGCGATGAGTGGATTCTTCGATTCCTTCACCCGCTTTTCCCATTCGTCGTAGGGCTTTTTGTACTGGTCGGTTGGCATTTCCATGATCTTCAAAACCGGCTCATACATCTTGAGCATTTCGTCAGCCATGGCGATGGCTTGATCGGGCGACTTGCCGATGAGTTGTCGCATGAGGTGGCCTTGCTCATCGCCGGTGAGCAGGGCGGCAAGGCGCTGACGAACAGTGATGTCCTTGAGCTTGACGATCTCACGTTTCACCCAGCCACCAAAGCCGTCGCGCTCGCCGATGAGAGCATCTTTGACGTGCATCATGGCAGGGAGTTTGGCGTGGCGATCGCGCCAGGTGCGCAGTGGTGCATCCTCGATGGCATCGAGATTGTCGGTGATGAAACTGCTCGCCATACTTTCGATGGAGATGCCCACGAGCATGCTGATGAGAATGTCACCGGCCTGACTGTGCCTAGCAAGAACATGCACGGCCATCACATCGTTGACGGCTTCATCAAACTGTTTGTCAGCCAGATGAATGCGGGCGCTGAGCATGCCCAGGCGGGCGAGTTGCCTGGTGCGGCCAAGGTGCGGCATGAGCGCGAGAGGGCCTTGCTCACTCAGCATGAAGCCGGTGCCCCAGTCGCAATGCTCGATCGTGGATGCCAGCCTTAGCAGCGAAAGCGAAGGCGAGTCTTTGAGCGCTGCACGAAGCTTGGCATCGATGGTGACGGTGGCCCATTCATTGATGGCGCTGGCGACCGCTTCATCGCGCACCAGTGCGTCGTACTGATCGAAGGCCACCCAGTAGAGCAAGGCGGCATTGCGGTCGAACTTTTTCGCGGCCGGTTCCTCTGCGGCAGCAGTCGAGGATACGAAGGTCCATGCGAGCAGAATAAATGAGAGAAATGCTGTTGATTGTTTCATGATGGAATCTCCAGATGTGGGGCATGATGTAGGACGAGTGCGAAGGACTTGGAGTAAGGCACATACGCTCGTAGAAGTTCCGTGACGAGCCACGACTGTAAGGGAGTGGATGAATCAAGGCGCTGCCTGCTTCCTGACGGGCGCGGCTCGTTGTGATGCTGCTACAGCGGCAACTCGCCGTGCATTTGCAGTGTGGCCGGTGATGGCCGATTTATTGTTCGTGCAATTTCGTGATGAGCTTTAGCATGTTCATCCAAGAGGGCGGTCAGTGCGGATTCGGATTCGCTCAGGGCCTGCCGGTAGGCCATGAATGAGGGACGTGTGGAATCGATGGAAGGCGATGTCTTTGCGATGGGACCAGTTTGGTGCGGCAACTGTGACGAGGGCAGCATGAGCAGCGCGATGAGCATCGCCGCGATTGCCAGTGAAGCGGCCAGCGCCAGCGGGG
>CAZYQL010000014.1:17135-21083 GCA_964650055.1 uncultured Phycisphaeraceae bacterium
GGAGTGCGTGGGCTTTGGCTGCATTTGTGATTTCTGTTCTCTGACTTTTGACTCAGAAGATTGATGTAAGCGGCTTGCCTTGGTCGGCGATGGTGAAGGGGCGGCCGATCTTGGAGAAGACCTGCTTGGTGGTGGAGAGGCCCAGCGCGTAGGCGATGGTGGCGTTGAAATCCTGCGGGGTGACGGGCATGTCTTTGACGGCTGCGCCCTTGGCGTCGCTCTCGCCATAGACCTGGCCACCCTTGATGCCGCCGCCAGCGAGCATGGTGGTGAAGACTTTGGGGTAGTGATCGCGGCCATCGCGCTCATTGATTTTCGGTGTACGGCCAAAGTCGGAAGCAGTCGCGACAACCACGTCGTTGAGCAGATTCTTTTTCTTGAGGTCATCGAACAGGGCAGCCAGTGCTTTATCGACAGGCGGGAGTTTTTCTTCGAGTGCTTCAAAGTTGTCGTTGTGGGTGTCCCATCCGCCGAGGGTGACTTCGACAAAGCGAACGCCAGCTTCAACGAGACGGCGCGCAAGCAGCAGGCCCATGCCGAAGTTCGATGCGCCGTAGGACGCTTTGATTTCGATGGATTCGAGGGAGATATCGAAAGCCTTGAGATCTTCGGATTTCATGAGGGCGACCGCTTCCTGGTAGAAGCGGGTGTAGCTCTGGACGGATTCCTGGGGATAGCGAGCGCGGAAGTTTTGATCGAGCTGATCGAGCAGGCCGCGGCGGTGTTCGAAATCGCTTTCGCTGGAGCGGGTTTTGGAATTGGCCAGGCCGGTGGCGGGGTTGCCGATGGTGATCGGTTCAAACGCGGAGCCAAGCACACCTGCGCCGCCATCGCGGTTGCCACCGATGCAGACAGCGCCGGGGAGTTTTTCATTGAGCCGGCCGCCCAGCTTCGTGACCCACGGGCCCATGCCGGGATGCTTGACACTGGCCAGCGGGGCATAGCTGGTGTGCATCAGGTACTGAGCGCGTTCGTGAGCACCTTGCGTGGAGGTCATCGAGCGGATCAGGCACATTTTGTCCATGTGCTTGGCGACGGAGGGCAGTTGCTCGCTGAGCTCAATGCCTTTGACATTGGTCTTCACCGGCTTGAATTTGCCAGCGGTTTCAGCACCGGGTTTGGGATCCCAGGTATCGATGTGGCTCATGCCGCCTGCGAAGTAAACATAGATCACGCTCTTGGCGGGATTCTTGCGGATGGCGTCGCCGTTGCTTTGAGCCATGGCGCGATTGGCCAAGGCCAGATCGAGGCCACCGACCACGCTGACGCCGAGGCATGTCTTGGCGGTGGCGGAAAGAAACTGACGGCGGGACTGGTCATCAAGCATTCGGACAATGTCTTTGAGCATGGGAATCTCGCTTTGCGATTGGGGATTCACTGGCGTTAGCGGAGGTCGGCGTTCGCCAAGGCGAACGGCTAAATAGTTTCACACGGTCAACATTATCGAATGAAAATAAACTCGCGGGTGTTGAGCAAGGCCCACGCCAAGTTCTCCGTGCCCTTGGTGCCGCTGTTCTTGAGCTCACGCATGGCGATGGCCATTTCGGTGGGCGAAGGATAACGGCTCAGGATCGAGAGATAGAGCACTTCAACCTTGGCCTTGTCGTCCTTGGCGCTGGCTACTTCCTTGGCCAGTTCGCTGCGGCGATCGATGACCTGCGAGAAGCCGGGGCCGTTGAGCAGGTAGAGCACCTGGGGCACGCTGGGATCGGTGTGAGCATCGGCCACGGTTTCGCGGGCTGAGGAGCCAAACTCGCGGAGGAAGTGTCCAGCCGGTGCGGGCTGACGCGTCTCGCTGGCGCGCATCATGTTCGGATTGCTTTTCTGCTCGCGACTGTTCTTGAGCATGTCCTTACGGCCGTCGCGGCGCTGGGCGACCAGTTTTTCGCCGTATGTGATGATCTGATCAGCGGTCATCTTGGTGAAATCAACATCAGTTGCGCCCGCCATCATCATCATGCCGCCGCCCATCGCACTGGGGTAGCCTTCGCCCACGTGAGCGTTGGGGTCTTCGACGACCATGGTGATGAAGGAGTCCCATATCTGTTCCGCAGTCATGCGGCGAAGCACGCCCGCCTGGTTCTTGAAGTTGTCCTTCGTGTAGTCCTCGCGGTTGGAGGCGAGCTGATAGGTCTTGGTGTTGAGCACCAGGCGCAGGTATTCCTTCATATCGAAGCGAAGTTCCTGCATCTTCTTGCTCAAATGGGCGAGCAAGGCGGGATTGGTCGGCTTATTCAGATCGCTGAAATCATCGACCGGATTGACGATGCCGATGCCCATGACCTTGGCCCACAGACGATTGGCAATGACCTGCGAGAACATCGGATTCGAAGGACTGATGAGCCAGCGGGCATAGCGTTCGCGGCTGGTCAGATCGGCTGCGGCTGAAGGGGCATCGCCGAAGATCACGTGAGCCGATACCGCCTGGCCCGGCTTGCCATTGTCGTACTTGTAATCGCTGGGCAGTTTGAGCGTCTTCTTGGAGATATCTTTGACACCATAGGACGCTTCACGCATCACGTTCTGAAGGATCTGGCCCACTTCGCGTGGTACTTCGCCCTTGTTGATGCGATTGCGAACCTCAAGCAATTCCTTGCTGCGGTAGCCCCCATCACGGGTCGTGACTTCGCTGGTGAACGCGGCCAGTTCGTAGAACTGTTTCATCTCCCAGTTGTCGAAGGGGTGATCGTGGCACTGGGCGCAGCCGATCTGGGTGCCCAGGAAAACCTGAGCGGTCGTCGCGGTGATTTCCAGCACCATGCCGCTGTCACGCAGCCAGAATCCAGCAGCGCCATTGTCTTTGGTCTTGCCCTCGGCAGTGATCATTTCGTACACGAGCAAATCGAAAGGCATGTTCTGCGTGAGCGACTGTTTGATCCACTGCGGGAAGTGACCCGCATAGTCACCTTTGGTGCGATCCTGAATGCGGAGCAGGTCGGCCCAGTAGTTGTACATGTGGCTGACGTAGCCTGGCGAATCGAGAAGCTGATCGATCAGCTTCTGACGCCTCATGGGGTCTTTCGAGTCGAGAAAAGCTTTGGCTTGTTCGTAGGTCGGGATAGCCCCGTTGATGTCGAGATAAACACGGCGCAGAAATTCTTCATCATTGGTCGGCCGCGCAGGCTTCTGGTCGCCGTAGTTGGCGGTGACCAGCGCATCGATCTTGGCAGCGCCTTCGCGGACGGAAGCGCTGAGGCTGGTGATCTTGGATTTGCTGGCGGGCTTGCTGTTCGATTTCGTGTCCACCTTGCTCGTATCCGTCTTGCTTGCGGGCACGTTGGCGGCAGCGACCTGAGTGGTGGCCTTGCTTTCAGCGGCGACCAGCGGGCTGGCCATCAGCATAAAAGCAGGGGCCAGGAGGGCGGAGGTGATCAAACGAAGGCGTGAAGTGAAGGTCATGGTCGGATTCTCATCAGGTGGACGATGCACTGAATCCTTATCGGATAGCTGGCACGCGATAGCTAATAGCACGACGCGTCAGGCTGCGCATTTATTGCATGCTCTATAAGATAGTTAACAATTCGCCCAAGAGATGGGGCCAGTTTCGCAGAGGGGAATGCCCGCTATTTAGCCGTTCGCCTTGGCGAACGGAGTCCCTGAAGTTCAGGCACGCCTCAAGCCGCCTCAAACGCCCCCAGCAAGGCTACGCAGCGGACGCGATAGAACCCGTTTTCGAGAGGTTCGCAGGCCAGCACCTGAGCTAGAATCGGGGCGCTGCCCAGCGAATCAATACGGGATGTCACAGATGAATCAGGGGCGGGAATCCGAAAGGACATGCGATCGCCCACCTTCAGTGGCACCCGCGTTTTGATGGCGATGCCATGCGATGAAACATCAATCACCTGAGCATCCGTCAGCGGGATGGGCGGCACAATCGTACTGGCCACAATCGCGCCCGCAGGTTTGCGGCGCGGGTGGCGACGGCGATTGTCGTTGCTGTTGTCGGTC
>CAZYQL010000014.1:21183-22476 GCA_964650055.1 uncultured Phycisphaeraceae bacterium
TCGGTCGTGTTTTCGTTCGTGTTGTCGGTCATGGTTTTTCTCCCGCGCCAGCCAGTTGCCTTTTAGGCAGCTCTTAACAATTCCTCAGGCACACTTCCTCTTACGAGCCTGGCGTGGAACTCATGCCCTTTGATCCACTTTTTGCAGCCAACCACTTCCACTTCAAATCGCTTGGCTGCCGCCTCCGGTGCATGCTGATCGCCCACCTGCACCATCAGATGCGAACCCAGAATCAAAGGCAGATCGGAGGTCAGATCGAGGCCCTGCGACGTCACCTTCAGAGCCTGAAGCCCCGGCACGGTTTCGATGGGATCGCGATGCTCATCAATCACCACCGCTTCAATGCGGCCAATCACATCCGACTCCGCTCGCTGGGCCAGCTTAGCCATCGTCACTCTTTGAATGGTCATTGTCTTCATCGCATCCCTCACAGCACGGGTAATAGGTACCGATGCTCCATCCGTTGTCATCGGCACAATCGCAAGGGCAGTGAAGGGCAGGGAAGGGCAGAGAGGACAGGAAACAGGAGACAAGAAACAGAAGACAGGGAACGGCTGCTCACCCAAGCCCGATGGCGAGTCTGCAAGCCGTCGCGGGTATGCCTTGATGCCTTTGAACTTTGAACTTTGAACTCTGAACTTTGAACTTTTAACATCCCCTCTGCCTCACGCATCATCGCGCTCAACCACGCGATACGTCTCTCGCTCGCCTCGGCCGCGCAGCGGATAATCCTTGCGCAGTGGATGAGCGGGATAGGTTTCCCAAAGCAGAATACGGCGAAGGTCCGGGTGGTTATCGAACCTGATGCCGAACATGTCAAACACTTCGCGCTCGCGCCATTCGCCGCCGGGCCAGAGGTCGCAGATGGAGTCGATATGGAGAGCCGGGTCATCTTCGATGCCGGTAGTGTCAAGCGTCGGGCTGAGGGAAGATTTGACGATCAGCCGCAGCGCGGTGGTGGTGTTGACGAGGTTATAAATCACCGCGAATCGGCCGCCTTGCGCGGGGCCGACTTTGGTGTTGGGGTAGTTCAGATAATCGACTGCGGTGACATCGACGAGTAGATCAAATGCACAGGCAGGATCATGCCGCAGGAACGCGAGCACTTCATGAGACGCAGCGCTGGGCACGACCAAGGTGGTCTGTCCGCGAAACTCGGAAGCGAGCAGCTTGACCTGCGGGAATTTCGCTTTAACCAGTGGCAACGTGGGATGATCGAGATTCGGTGTAGGCATGATCGCAGTCGTGAAAAAAGACAAGATGAAAATCAGGTGATGATCGTTTTCGTATCCG
>CAZYQL010000014.1:22576-39807 GCA_964650055.1 uncultured Phycisphaeraceae bacterium
CCGCATGATCCGTCCGTTAGCACCGGGCTTAGCCCGGTGCTAACGGACAAGCGCACGGACACACACCACCATCGGGGAACATCATTGTAAGTGAATCCCAAGTCAACGCCACTGCATTGCAATCCATAGAATGCCTCGCATGGACGAAGCGACTAACATCGTGCTCATCGGCTACCGGGGCTGCGGCAAGACCACCATCGGCAAGCTGCTCGCCGACCAGCTCTGGAAAAAATTCGTCGATGTGGATGATCAAACCTGCAAGCGATTCGCCGGCAAGACCATCGCCGCCATCTGGCAGGAATTTGGTGAGCCCGCCTGGCGCAGCGAAGAGGTGAAAGTCACCACCGAACTGTGTGCGAAAAAAGGCATGATCATCGGTTTAGGTGGCGGCACCCTCATGCAAGCAGGCGCCAAGCAAGCCGTGAAGGACGCTGCCAACACTGTGCGCATTTATCTCAAATGCTCAGCCGAAGAACTCTACCGCCGCATCAGCAGCGACAAACAATCGGCAGCGACCCGCCCAGCTCTGACCGCTTTTGGCGGCGGCCTCGAAGAAGTCAATGCCATGCTCGCCCAGCGCGAACCGGTCTATCTCGAAGTGGCAGATCACGTCTTCGATGTCACAGATATTGAGCCCGAAGCGGGCCTGCGGCATTTGATCAAGAGATGTCTTTGAAAAAGGTTCTGAGTTCAAAGTTCTGAGTTCAAAGTTCAAGACAGTCAAGTCGCCTGGCAGTGAGGAGCGCCACGTTCCGACAACAACTCAGAACTCAGAACTTTGAACTCATTTCACCCCGTCCCATACAGCCGATCACCCGCATCGCCTAGGCCCGGCAAAATGTATCCCTTTTCGTTGAGCTGCCGGTCCAGCGCCGCCGCAGTGATGGGCACCTTCGGATCAACATCGTGCAGCTTGGCCACGCCTTCGGGCGCTGCCACGAGGCAGACAAAGCGAATGTCCTTGCAGCCGCGCTTGCGAAGTCTGCGAATGCCTTCACTCGCGCTGCCACCGGTAGCGAGCATCGGATCCACCAGCAGCACCGGCCCAGCCTCTACATCACGCGGCAGGTTCTCGTAATAAGTCACAGGCTCAAGCGTCTCTTCATTTCGAAAAAGTCCGATGTGCCCCATGCGTGCTTCAGGCAATAGCTCCAACATTCCAGCCGCCAGTCCAAGACCGGCTCGAAGAATCGGCACGATCGTGATAGGCAACTGCAACTGCACACCATCCATTTCCTCCAGCGGCGTCTGCACACGCACCGCATGATGCGGCGCGGTGCGCAGCGCTTCATAAGCAAGCAGCCCGGCCACCCTGTAAAGCAATCCGCGAAACACCGAAGAAGGCGTGGCCCGATCGCGCGCCTGCGCCATCATGTGACCAATGAGCGGATGATCCAGAACATGCAGATGAGGTTGCGTCATGATGCTTGATTTTTAGCCGTTCGCCTTGGCGAACGAAGGATGAGAAAGGTGAAATGCTGCGTGGTTAATTCGGCGCATAAAAATGGCCGAGCGAAATTGGGAAAATGGAATAAAGAATATCGTTCTTATCTTCGGCCTTTCGCTCGGCCCAGCTCTTCTGCTTCTCGAATCGAATTGTTCTTCAGTACATGTCGCCGCACCTCCCTTCACATTCGGTAGCCATACCGTATAGATCATTGTGTCCCAGCTAAGCCAGCCAGTCAAGGGGAAAGATGAAAAAAAACGACGCCGCTCGCGGCTTCGCTCCCCGTGCATTTCCTCTTTAAACCTTCTCACTTCTTCATCATCCCGCGCAAGACCGCCAGATTAATCGCATCCCAAGGCTGACCATCCGCCGCATCCTCCTTCGCCGTCTCCAGAATCTTGGGCACCATTTTGAACTTGGGGTGATTGACGATCACCTCAAACGCTTCGAGCGACACGTGGCCCTTGCCGATGTGCTCATGACGATCGACGCGACTGCCCCGAGGCGTTTTGGAATCATTCATATGAATACATCGCACACGATTGAGGCCGATGATTTCGTCGAGTTCTTGGAAGACCGCTTTGCACGCCTGGCCACTGGTGAGGTCGTAGCCTGCTTCGATCATGTGCGCGGTATCGAGACAAACCGCCAGTCGTTCGGGATGCTTCACCTGATCGATGATGGCCCTTAGATGTTCAAAGCGATGGCCCAGACAGGTGCCTTGGCCGGCGGTGATTTCCAGCAGGGTGATGGTCTTGTAGCCGGGCAGTGCATCGTGGATTTCATCGAGTGATTTAGCGACGCGGGTGAGGCCGACCTCTTCGCCTTGCTTCATGTGGGCGCCGGGATGGGTGACCAGTGAAGGGATGGCGAGGGCTTCGCAGCGATCGAGTTCTTCGCGAAAGAGAGCGATCGATTTTTTCAGATTGACCGGGTCAGGGCTGGCGAGATTGATAAGGTAGCTGTCGTGGCTGACGACTTGCGTGATGCCGGTGGATTTCTGATGAGCGAACCAATCTTTGATGTCGCCATCTGCGAGGGGCTTGACGCTCCACTGTCGTTGATTTTTGGTGAAGATTTGGACGCACTCCATGGTGAGTTTCTGTGCTTCGATGAGTGCGTTATGCATACCGCCGGAGATGGAAAGATGGGAGCCGAACATGGGAGAATCCGATCGGGAAAAGTACAGGGTTCAAAGTTCAAAGTTCAAGGTTCAAAGTTCAAAGTCACTCGGCCTTAACCTTGAACTTTGAACTTTGAACTCATTTCTGTTCCGCCGCTCGAATCGCAGGTAGTGCATAGAGGCGGATATGTGAATCGACATTCACGCCCGCCACATCGGGCAGTCGCTTCCAGAGCTTGGCGTTTTCGACGGTTTCGATGAACTGTTTCATTTTGGCCGGGGCCAGTTCATCATCGACGCCGTAGGAATCGTGGAGGCGCGACAGTTCTGCGGTGTTGATCCAGACATGCGTGAAGCCAGCACGGACGAGAGCGAAGGTGACCGCGAGCGCGTTGCCTTTGGTCTGCTTCAAAACTTCCGTAAGAAAGCTGCGGTCGAAGGCGGTGTTGTAGAGAAAGGCCCGCTGAATGTAGAGGACGTTGCCCGCTTCGCCCACGAGCAGCGTCTTGCTCGTGGCGGGCAAATGATTGAGCGGATGCTGACCGGCAAAGCGGCCAGGCTGATTCGCAGTGACATCGCGCGGATCAATCAGACTATCAATCAGCAGATACGCAGGCACTGCAAATCGCTCGCCCGTCTGTGCATCGGTGATGCGCGGCGTCTGGTTCCAAAGCGTCGCATAACAACTCAGCGTCATGCAACCAATGAGCACCACACTCGCCAGCGGCGCGAGCCAGGCACGACTAGCGCGCGTCAATGTTTCCAATCGCCCCAGGCCAAGTCCGATGAACAGGCAGCCGGGCAACAGCGTGGGAATCAGAAAGCGACTTTGATGATGCGTGAAGAAAATCCAGAAGAGAATCTGCAAGGCGAGCACGATGGACAGCGCGATAGCGATGGGGCGATGCTCACGTGATGCAAGCAGCAGCGCGGCACATGCGAAGGCGGCAAGCCAGAAGAGGGGCAAGCCGTTTTCGGTGGAGAAGCGGGCGATGTCGGTGATGTCTTGCGTGTCGCGTTTGCTGCCGCCGATGGCGCCGTAGCCGGTGGAAAGTAGCCATTGTCTGGGGAGTTTGGCTAGGCCTTCGCCGATGCTTTTGGCGTGGTGTGCATTGTTCCAGCGCGTCACTTGTGCATCGTTCCAGTGGCCTTGACCTAGCGTAGAAGTTGCGAAAGGGAACACGGGGTTGCCAGTCCAAATCGCGTTGCGAACGAAGTAGGGCGTGAGGATGAGAAGGCCGGCGAGCGCGGCGATGAGCAGGGGGAGGGCGATGTGTTTCGCTTTGCGGAATGTAGTTTTGCGGACGGAGGCATCATCGTTGACGCGACCCTCCCCCAGCCCCTCCCTGAGAGGGAGGGGAGTATTAAAGAGCCAATACGCGTACGCCACCGCAATGGGCAGCGCGATGAAGCCGCCTGCGGTGAGTTTGGAAAGAGTTGCCAGTCCCAGCATCAAGCCCACGACGAGTGCGCCGCGCGGCGAAGCGCTCAAAGGATCGAGCATCATCATGATCGCCCCGATGCCAAAGAGCATCACAAACATTTCGCTGTACGCCATCGACCCCGTGATGATCGTCCAGGGTGAGGCGAGCATCGCAGCGCCCGCAACAATCCCCGAAGCAGCACCGGCATAGCCAGCGACCAGTCGCCCCAGTGCAACAGCAGCGAGCAGCGCAGCCGAAGCATGGAAAAACTGAATCGTGTAAATCGCGTCAAAGACCGAGCCATGCATCACTGCCAGCTTCATGTAGCCCGCTTCCACGAACAGCGGCAGATGACTGTAAACATTGTGCTTGAGCGAATTCATCTGCCCGCTTGCTAACCATTCGCGAGGCACTTCCAGGTGATAACTCGTCACGTCATAACCGAACGCTTCGATGGCCCACATCGTGCCCGGCGGCATCGTGCAGGCGACCAGCAAAATGCCCAGCGCAGGCAGCCCCAGCAGAATCACCCAGGGTGGCGAAGGCCAGTGATCAGGATGCCAGCGCTCGCGCGTGGCGCTGTCAGCAAAGTGATAGGTGATGACCGCGGTACCGATGCCGCAGCTCGCCCACGCTGTCCACGCATTAAGCCAGCCGCAGGCTGCGAGTAGCCAGTCGATCATGAGCAAGCCGGCGACACCCAGAATCATCTGCGTGATGATGCGGTGCTTGGCGTTTGGAATCAGCCAGATGCGCAGCAGCCAGCCTAGGCCCAGCGCGCCAACCCACACGGCAATCAGGATCGGCAGCGAGCGCACGCCTTGATAAATCGTCCCCAGAAATTTGCCCGCCGCTTCGGAGGAATCAGGAAGCAGCGAACCTTGACTGGCCAGCCACATCGCCCCCAGCCCCAGCGCGATCGCTCCTATCGCGGCTGCCAGTGGACCGATGGACTGTTTCGCATTTCGAATCATCGATTGTCGCCTAGGTATTGCATTGAGATTACATCAGAGCTTGGCCGCGAAAAGGCGCAAAAGGCGCGAAAAAAAGTTTAAGAAAAGTAGGCGATGTTGTGGTTCAGTGTGCGGGTTATTGATGCTTGCCGGGGTTCATCGGGGAGACGGTTGCAAATACGAAAAGGCAGTTTCTAAGGAAAGCAGGAAGTTAGGAAGGTAGGAAAAAGGCACGGAGCGCAGGGGCAGAATCGAGTGTGTTCAAGCGCGTTGCTGATGGCACTCACATCAATATAAAAAGTCAAACGCTCCACTATTCCGTTTTGCGCCATTTGCGCTTTTTTGCGGCGATTCATCTTCGCATAGCTCTCAAGTCACTTCGCGGCATCATCGCCTGTTTCCTTTTCATTCGCAGCGGCGGTGCCTTCTTCAAGAGCGAAGAGTCGCTTGAGTGCTGCTGCGAAAAAGCCCAGCGGCGCGTCAGGATTTTTCGGGTCGAGCTGTTGCAGAGGCAGATGGAGAATCTTGTTCACCAGACGATGGTCGTGCTCTTCCAGCAGCTTTTCCAGTTCGGTGTCGATTTCGCCGCTGCCGTTGCTTCGTTTCTTGATACTGCGCTGACGCTCATCTTTGGCGTAGCTGTGCAGCTTGTCGCGAAGGGCGCGGATGAGTAATCCGACATCGCGGTGCTGCACGGTGGCCATGCAGGTGCGCACTGCTTCGAAGACCATCTTCTCGCACTGCTCGACCTGAGCGGAACGGTTCTCGTGCGTCTTGAGCACGACGCGCTGAAGGTCGTCGATGTTGTAAAGATAAACATTGCTCAAATTGCCGACCGCAGGATCGATATCGCGCGGCACCGCAATATCCACCATAAAAATCGGGCGACTGCGACGACGGCGAATCAGCGGACGAAACCGCTCCTCCGTAATGATCGGCTGCGTCGCGCCCGTTGATGTGAGCACGATGTCTGCTTCGACCAGCAGTTCATCGAGGTCTTCAAAGGATCGCACACCACCACCGCCGCTGCCGGTGCTGCCCACCGCGCCTTGCAGGTTCATCGTGGCAGCGAGTTCTTCTGCGCGCTGCCGCGTGCGATTGGTCAGCCAGAGCTTGGCGGGTTTTAGTGCTTGTAAATGTTTGAGCGTCACCTTGGCCATTTCACCTGCGCCGATGGCGACCATCACCTTGTCATCAAAGCGCTCAAAAATCTGCGAGGCGAAATCGACAGCGACAGAGCCGATGCTCACACGGCCTTCGCCGATGCCTGATTCACTGCGCACTTGTTTGGCGACGCTGATGGCCTGCTGAAAGACGCGGTGGAGCACGGGGCCTACAGCACTGGATCGCTGCGATATTTCGTAAGCCTGTTTAACCTGCCCCAGAATCTGCGGCTCGCCGATGACCATCGATTCCAGGCCCGTCGCCACACGAAACAGATGCGTGACGGCTTGATCCTGTTCGCGGTGCACAGCGGCGCTGGTGACGTGCTTGCTTTCGATGCCACAGAAATCAGCGAGGAATTCATCGAGCTGTTCGTAGGTGGGCGCTTCGTGAAGCGGGCGGGCAATGTAGAGCTCAGTGCGATTGCAGGTGGAGAGCACGACTGCTTCGCAGTGCGGGTACTTGTGGCGCAGCGACTGAATCGCCTGGTCCAATCGTTCACCTGCAATGGCGATGCGTTCACGCAGATCGACCGAGGCGGTGCGATGGCTGATGCTGAGCATCACGATTCGCATGATGCCTCCGGCAACATGGACGAAACAGAATCGATTCGTTGAAACACGATTTCTCTGAGCCCCGTCCCGGTAGGGCGCGGGCTTGCTAACGACCGGCTTGACGAGCCGCGACCGTAAGGAAGCGGATTCCCTCGACTTTCTTCAGAACCACTCCCTGACGGTCGTGGCGCGCTTCGGAAAATCGGGCGCGGCGGCTCATCTTTAGGCAGCGCGGGCAATGCAGTGGCAATACCGAAAGTCGCCAGCAGCAAGATCAGTCCCGCGATAGAAAGCCAGGCTGCGCGAGCACCGCGAAAGTGCGTGGTGTGTTTCACATTCATCACCACGGCATAGACAAGCCAGGCTGCGCCAGCGAGGAGGACTTTGGGCGAGTGCCACCAGCCGGTGCCTAGTCGAGTTTCGCCGCCGGTGACGATGATCAGTCCGGTGACCAGTCCCAAGGAGAGCAGGGCAAAGCCAAGTGCACTGGTGCGCACGATGAGTGTTTCGATAGCTTCGAGACTGGCGAAGGGGCGCGTAGCGGAGGGATCGTGTCTGGTGTGTAGCGTTTTTTGAACGTAGAGATACATGCCACCGGCGATGGCCGCCATGATGAAAAAAAGCATGCCGCCGTAGACGCTCGAGAGGTGAATCATTTTCCATACGGAATTGATTTCACCGAAGGGGCGGAAGGTCCAGAGGCTGGCGCAGATGGCCCAGGCGAAGGTGACGGCGAGAAAGGGAAGGGCGAAGAGGCTCAGGCCTTTCATGCGCCCGCGCTTGACGAGATAGGTCACCGTCATCGCCAGCAGCGCGCCGATGAGGATGAGGCCATCGACGTGAGCTTCGAGCGGTTGCCAGCGCTTGTGTACAGCAAGTGTTCGATAGATGAAAAGCCCAGCGCCCAGCGCGATGCACAGGCCTACGAGAAAAGTCTGCAGACTGGCGAAGGTCGTCACCGGCTCGCCACGGGCCACGCGTCTGGCGCGGCTGAGGGCAACGAACCATGCCGCCAGCGACAGCAAGGTGAGCGCGATGAGACTGATGGTGGTGAGCGTGTCGGTCATGCCGGGGTCTGGATACCTATGGTGGAGTCATCGTCATCTTCCACGTCAAATGCGATGTGACTTTCTCTGCCTGTCGCGGAGATGGCAGCAATATCACTTGCCGCTGTCTTGTCCGTGGTGAGAGTCTGGCTCTGACACAGGGCTTCGCAATAGGCGCTATACGCGGATGGGCTTTGTGAATTGAAGACAGCAACGGCGCTCTCATCAATGAGCATGCGAATGCTAGCACGGCGGCGCATAGGATCGCTGATGGTCTGTTTCATCTTCTGGCGAAACGGCGCAGCAATTTCGATGACCGCAGGCCAGTGTGATTTAAGACTGGCGCGCATCTCTTTAACAATGGTGCGGGCCGCGTCGGGCATGGTGACGCTGGTATGGGCTGCCAGTGTCACCGCGCCAACATGCGCCTGCGCCATGAAACTGATTTCGCTGCGGGCGGCATCATCGGAGCGATTGATGAGCACGCCCAGTGCAGCGGCATGCCTGGCGATTCGTTCGTTGACGTACGAGTCATCAGTGGCCAGCACGACCAGTCGCATATCGACGAGGTCTGTTTCGCGGTAGGGGCGTTCGTGAATGGTCACGTTCAGTTCCCGCAGCGCAGAATCGATGTACGGCGCGACCACGGTGATGAGCCGGCACCCTGCAGCCGCCAGTGCATGAGCACGTCGAACAGCCACCGCGCCACCGCCCACGATGAGGCATTTGTGTCCGCGAAGATTGAGCATGACAGGTAAGCCGAGCATAGTCCAAGATTGTAGCGGGAAGCAGTGAATGAAGGGTGAGGTGCGAAGTGATGCCTTGTGTGAGCCGCGCCGCGTAAGCGAGCGGTTAGCGCGGGAAATGGTGTTCGCCTTGGGGGATCGCTCGCTTACGCTTCGCGGCTCGGACGGAGTTTCTTCAGCCTTGGTCCTGCGCACTTTTCTTCCCTCCTCATTCCCGGTCCTTCGCGTAAACTATCTCTTCGCCATGAGTCTGGTTTATCTATTTCGACGGCTGGTGTTCATCCAGGTCATGCTGGGGATTGTCGCATTCTGCATGGCGGAGCCGGGCGGTAACCCGGGGCTGATGATTATCGCGGGCACGGTCTGTGCGCTGAGCTGGTATGTCGTTGAAGGGCCTACGGGCAAGCCGATCCCGCAGTGGGGCGTCAATCTCGCAGCTCTTGCGGCGGTGCTCTGGCTGGGCGTGGATATGTACATTCAGAAGGGCCACGTCATCATCGCCATGGGGCACTTCACCATGTGGCTCCAGATTCTTCAGCTCTACGGCAAGAAATCCAATCGCGAATATGGCCTGATCCTCGTGCTCTCTCTGCTGCAAATGGTCGGAGCTTCGATCCTTTCTGTCTCGATGATTTTCGGCTTGCTGCTGGCGGGTTACTGCGTGCTGAGTTTGTTCACGGTGCTTTTGTTTCAGTTCAAATCGACCAGTGATGAGATCACCGAGGCCAACGCTGCCGCAGCTCCGCCTCATCATCCGACTCATCGGCCAAGCCCGGTCGTCAGTCGCGGCCACCGCTGGCAGTTTCGCCTCATCGCCATCTTCATTGCCCTGGTTTGCGGCGGCAGTGCGTTGGTGCTCTTCGTATTGATTCCTCGCACCAGTCGATTCAACACGCTCGATCTGCCTTCGCTTCTGGCACGCACACAAACGGGCTTCACCTCGCGGGTGCAACTGGGCGGCATGCCTCCGGGCGAAGGCAGTCGCGAGCCGGTGCTCAATGTGCAGGCTTTGAATCGTCACGGTTCTTTTCTGATGCGCGGGGCGGTGCTGGATCGATACAGCGGAAGGTCTAATACCTGGCTGCGCGGATCGGATATCAAGACGTTTGATCGCATCGCTGCACTGCCGCAGTCCATTTCACTGACAGCCCAGGCACCGGTGGATAGCGAAGAGGCGATCATCACGCTGCGCGGCAATCGCCACAACACCATCTTCACGATTTATCCAACTGCACTGATCGAACTGCCGCGCACCGAACAGGATGAAGCAAGGCTCAATTTCAATTTCACCGATCAGCAGATCACGCTCGAAGGAGCATCGGGCAGCGTGCTGGAATATCGCACGCTCTTTTTGCCTCATCATGAAAAGCGGTTGCCTTTCGATACGCCGCCGCCGTTTCATATGCTTGAGCGGTCCGTTCCTCTTCGAGAGTTTGAAGATGGCGAAGTGCGTGAGTATGCCCGTGGCTGGCGCGTGGAGCGCGAACTGATCCGCAACTATTGCTTGCAGGTGCTTCGCAAGCATTTCAAAGATGAAACCATCGATCGCGATTATGCGACAGCCCACGATCCGCGCGACTACGAGTTTGCCAAAGTGCTGGAGAACCATCTTCAGACTTCCTTCGCCTACTCGCTGACGAATCGCCCCAGTGGCGTTCGCGATCCGATCGTCGATTTTCTCACCACCGATCGCCAGGGTCACTGCGAACTTTTTGCCTCAGCCCTGGCGGCGATGGTGCGGTCGCTGGGGATGCCTGCGCGGGTGGTCACCGGGTTCCGGGTCAGTGAATACAACAGCATCGGCGGGTACTACATCGTCCGCGAACGCAATGCCCACGCCTGGACCGAAATCGATTGCGGCAACAAGGGCTGGCAGGTTTTCGATGGCACCCCGCCTGCGGAAATTCAGCGGCGACAAGATGCCGGCTCCTCCATCTTCAGCGGCCTACGCAATCTCTATGAGCATCTCGAATACCTCTGGCTCGATTCGTTTGTCAGCTACGACAGAGAATCCCGCGCCAAAACGCTCGACTCCATCAGCAGTGCTGCGCAGAATCCCAACACCACCATCGGCCGCATCGTGCAGTGGTTCAGCGATCTGCCTGACCTTTGGCGCTTCAATCAGTTCAGCTTCCTGCTGATGGTCACCATCTTTGTCTTCATCGTCATCGGCTTCGCCAGCCTGACCCGCACTGTCATGATCAGGCGCAAGCGGCTTGCCGCCTTGCAACTGACCAGGCTCCCACGCGCTCAGCGGCGAACACTGGCGCGGCGACTGTCTTTCTACCTCCAGATGCTCGACATGCTCGAACGCCACGGACAGGTGCGACCGGTCTGGCAGAGCCCATTCAAATTTGCCACGGACCTTCAGTTGGTGCATGCCGCCCGCTATCGGCCGGTCGTTTCACTGACTGAAGCGTTCTATGAAATTCGCTTTGGGCACCGGGATATGGATGACAACCGAAGGCAATCCATCCGCACGCAGCTCAAGCTACTGGAGCAGAACATTCTGGGCCGAGATGAACAGCAGGCGGGCAAGGCCAAAGCGTGAACTACTTTTGGAAGCTTCCGGTCAGCGGCACATCTTCAGTGCGCCAACGCCGTCGCAGCGATGCTTGTGATGCTTGAAAACCCCGGCAGTCTCCGCATCGGGTGCGGTGACCCAATTCTTCGCATCGAAAGAGAACATGCGGCCCTGCACAGACTCACCATGGAGCGACCCTGCCTTGGCGGGATCCGCCTGAACCTTGGCGACAAGCTGTGACGAGTACTTGAGGTAGTAACCCGGAAACCATTCGCTTTTGTTGCAGCCACCACAACTGAAGAAAACGACGCGCACCTGTTCCGCACCTTGCTTCGACACGAACGGGGGAATGCGGTCGATCCTGTCGCGCACATACTCATCGGTGGCCAGATCGTAGTACCAGCAGTCCTCGGAAAGATTGTCGCTGTTGTGCTCGGAGGAGGGGGCACTACTGAGGAACTTAATGGAGAAGACGACAACCATCACTGTCACACTGATGACAGAAATTAGCAGGCTGTGCCGTTGGATCAGTTCTCTCACAATGAAGCCTCGGAGGTTGAGCAAGTGCCGATGAGTTGCAGTTTACCCGGTTATGGAATGAACATGAAAATGTTGCGTGTTCGTAGCCGCGTGATTGGTCGCCTTGCCTAGAAACTGCGCGGCTTATCTCTCGTGGCAGCCTCTTTTTCGGCTGGCACCGTGTTTGCAAAGCATGGGGCATGGCCTTAGCGCACCGCCAATTTCGAGACACCCATTCGCAGCCGATGCCCGCGCTGACGCTGCTGCATGCTATTCATTTTGAGGCGGCGGAAACCAATTGCGATGAAGGCACCGTGATCTGTCCCGGCTGCTCGGTGGGCTGCCGGGTCAGTGCGGTGGTTGAGCACGGCCGAGTCGTGCGCATTGTGGCGCAGCAGGATGCGCCGCCAAGCCTTGGCAGAATCTGCTCACGATCAGACGCGCTGGCTTTGGATATGAATCACGCCTGGAATCGCATCAAGCACCCGATGATGAGGCGACACCGCGGCGAAGCGATGTCCCGCGTTTCCTGGGATCAGGCGCTCACCTTTGTCGCTGATGAAATCCAGCGAATTCAGATCAGCAAAGGCCGCGATGCCATCGGCTGGATCAGTAGCGGCAAACTCGATACCGAATCAGCTTACGTCTTCAACAAACTGTTCAAGGGTTTCCTGGGCACCAATCACACCGATGGCGGCACGCCCGCCGGTTTGCAGGCTGCCAGCGATGTGCTTAGCAGAAGTACGGGAGCGCTCAGTTCGACGGCTTGCTTCAGCGATATTCAGTTGGCAGATGTCATGATTATCATCGGCGCTGACCTGGTCCAGTCGCACCCGGTTCTGTCGGACATGGTCGGCGAGCGCCGCGCCTCTGCCCCTAATTGCCGGGTCATCGTGCTCGATGCCCAGCGCACCGCCACTGCGAAACTGGCCGATGTACACGTGCCTCTGAACGCGGGTAGCGAAGCTCAGTTCCTCCAACTGGTCGCCAAGCGGCTGCTTGCTCTGGGTCACATTGATGATCGCTTCATTCGCAAGTCCGCTGAAGGTTTCGCTGACTACCGCGTGGCTCTGGAATCCATGAACGAAGGGCAACTGCTCGCCGCCACCGGCGTGCATCCCGCCCGCGTCGATGAAGTCGTGCAGTTCCTTCAGGATGATGGGCGGCTGCTCACGCTTTTCAATCTCGATTCGTCAGACGGTTTGCCCGCATCGCCAGGCGCGAGCACGGCTGACTCCGCTCTCGGCGCGGCCCTTAATCTGCACATTCAACTGGGCAAGATCGGGCAAGAAGGCACAGGCCTGCTCGCGCTGAGCACGCGCAGCAATGCGATGGGTATCGCCGAGGCTGGCGCGACATCGCAAGGCTTGCCCGGCGGCCGGTCGGTGATGGATCAGCGTGCCCGCAAGCGAATGGAAGTGCAGTGGGGCGTGCCTGCCGATTCGATTCAGTCAGCGCCCGGTCTGTCCTCACGCGCCATGTTGGAAGCCGCAGCACGCGGCGAGCTGGCCATGCTCTGGATCGCGGGCAGCCTCGATGACTACAGCGATGAAGATCTCGGCTTGATCCGAAAAGCTGTGCAGCGCTGCGAGCGCGTCATCGTGCAGGACACCCTGGGCGACAGCGATGTCGCTGCACTGGCGGATGTGCTGTTGCCCACGGCAAGCACACTGGAGAAAGCCGCCACATTCACCAACAGTGAACGGCTGGTGATTCGTTCGCCCAAACTGATCGACCCGCCAGGCGAAGCAAAACCCGACTGGTGGATCGCTGCACGCACCGCACAACTGATGGGCTTTGATGGTTTCAATTACACCAGCGAAGAAGCAGTGTGGGATGAATATCGACTCCTCACCGTCGCCACATCCTGCGATGTCTCGGGCATCACCAATGATCGCCTGACTGATCGCCCGATTCACTGGCCTTGCCCCGATGCCAGGCACGTGGGCACCGCTCGGCGGTTCATGAGCGGCAGGTTCATGACGTCTTCCGGAAAAGCCCTGTTCACCGTGCCTCGCCCCTGACCGCGGTTTAGCCGCGGAGCAAAGGCTCTGCGCCACTCCGCGTGGATGAACCATTGAATATCGCAGTTCACGCGGAGCGTGAACCAACTGGCACGGAGGCAATCACAGGTATCACAAAAAAGAGGTGGATCATGAATACGCCAGATGCCAGTACAAAACCCAAGTCAGCCAAGACGTCGGACAAATCCGATGAGAAGGTGTCGCTGACCACGAATCCGCCAATGAACGCGAGCCAGGCGCAGGCTTCATCCATCTTCGATTCGTGCATCCCCGGCAGCATGCTGATGTATCCCGTCAAACAAGTGCCTGCGTCAAACTCGCCATCTTCATAATCGCTCACCACCTCGGCGAAGAAAGCTCCATCACCTGCAGTGCATTTTCTGAATGTGCCGCAGAAGCCAGGGTCAGACTCAGCGAAACATTCCACGCGCCATCGTCACCAGCGCTGGCCACAGCACCCATCAAATCAATCGAGGAAGCGATCGGTGCCAGATTCCATCCCGTTGATGACAGCACGCGATCACCATGCACTGACGAAGTCGCATGGCCATCACTGACACGATTGGTCTTATCTGCTACGTCAGCCGCAATCGATCCAGTACCCGGTGCAACATCGCGTTCACCACGGGCCATCGGCGATGACTCAGGCGACGATTTCTCAGAATGATTTTGCATCGAATAATTTCGAACCAGCGTCACAACGATCAATAGCATCGCCGCTGCCAGCGAACTGCCCACGAGCATCCATCGTCTGCGCTGAAGCTGACGATGGCGCACAGCGCTGAGCACCACTTCTGCCGTAGGCCCTGCCGGCGCTTGCTGCGCCAGTTGCGAAAGATCATCGCGCAAGGCCTGGGCGAACGCCTCATCAATTTCATCATCCACTGATTCATCATCCACTGTTTCATCGCCACTATTCATGTTCATGTTGCGTCCCTCATGTGTTGCTTCAGTCGGCTGATGGCGTCGTGACACCGCCTCTTCACCGTGCCTTGCGGCAGGTTCAAAGCCTCGGCTGTCTGCACAATACTCAGCCCTTGTTCATAGCGAAGAATAATCACACATCGAAACAGTTCAGGCAGCGTAAGCAATGCGATGCGCAAAGCCTCAGCACGGTCGCTGTCAGCATTCCTTTCAATCGATGCCTGATGCGCCTGTCGCAGCGCGTGTGCATGCTGCTCGCGCCTTCTTCTTCTTGAGAGCGATCGCAAATGCTTGCGGCAATGGTTGAGCGTAATGCCCAAAAGCCAAGGCCAAAGCGGTGTCGCTTCATTCGTCCGGTGTCCACCTTCCCACGCTCCAATGAGCGCCTCTTGCGTGGCATCTTCCGCAGCAGCCGCATCGCCCGTGTGGAGGAATGCAGCACGTGTCATGGCTGCGCCGTACTGCCGGGTGATCTGCACCAGCGCTGCTTCATCGCGGCTGCGAAGTCGCGCCAGCAAACTCACCGGCTCGCTCTGTGTCGCCATCGGCGCAGTGATATCGCGCGCCGATATCACAGGTGCGTGGGGTGCTTGGAGCGAAGGATGAATCGGAATTGAACTCATGCGTCCTTCATAGTACCCGTCAGTGGTGTACAGGTTCGCACCAAGACGCCCTATTTAGCCGTCCGCCTTGGCGAACGGGATTGAGAAGCGCCTACAATGCCGCCCATGACAATGACCCTTGATGATCAAATGGAACAGGCCAGTGAAGCCCTGGCGATGACGGATTATCTGACCTGCGAGCAGCTTTGCATTAAGGCGCTGGCGCAGGCGAAGGCCGCGAAGGACTGGGCTTATTACGGACGCATTTTGCTGCCGCTCCAGGAATCTCGCAGGCAACGCCGTATGATCGCGGCTGATGCCCCCATTCGTCTGGGCACCAGCGAGCAAGGCGGCGGCCCGGCGCTCTGGCTCGAACATCTGCAAGCAGGTTGCGTGGTGGTCACCCATCCGCATTCGCGCAGCGAAGCAGCGCGGCTTCTCGCCGACGTGCGCGAAAGAAATCTGTATGTCGAAGTGCTCTTCGCGGACACGCTGGTCAGTGACAAACAGTGGCAAATCAGTTCGCCCATAGATGGTCATATCTCGATCCTGATGGCTGCGCCCGATCCAGCGCAGCGCGACCAGTGGCTCGCGCCCGGTACTGCGACCGTGGCCAATGTCAGCGCGATGGATGATGGTGTGGCTCAGCGCGTGGAAACCGCCCGCGTCGCCGCTGCTAATTGGTTCATCGAGGCAACGCAGAAGCTGGGCGATGCCTGGCTGGCGACGGTGAAGGTGAGCGATGCGGCTGAAAGGATCACGGCACTGGAAGCCTGCATCGATGCTTGTGGCGATCACGAAATTCTCCATCAGCGACTCGCCGACGCCGCGAAAGCAGCAAGGCTAGGAAGCGGATGAGCTGTCAGCTTTCAGCTTTCAGCTTTCAGCCAGCAGCTATCATCCATCTGACCTCTGACCTCTGACCTCTGACCTCTGACCTCTGACCTCTGACCTCTGACTTCCCGAGATGCACTATGACTGATGCCGCCGCCTCTGCACCTGAGCCTGTCAAAAAGAAACGGCGCCTCGGCTGCCTTTCTATTCTCCTATCCTTGCTGGCCATCGTGCTGCTGGTCGCTGCCATTGTCATCTGGATGGCCAAGTCGGAACCGGTGCAACTGGCTCAGGTGAATCAGGCGATGGCGCAGCTTTCGCCGGAGGATCAGCTTAAACGCGCTGATGATCTGGAAGCTCGCTTCCTCGCTGTGATGCAAGGCTTCGACGCCAAGACCGGCCCCGATGTCAAAGCCAGCCTCGATCCCAATCGCATCGTCGAACAAACGCTCACCATCTCCGCCATCGACGCCAACCTTTGGCTGGCCAACAAATTTGAAGGTTGGCTCGCGCAGCAGCGCACTAATCTCCCCGAAACCCTCGCTGACCCACGCGTCTGGATTGAAGAAGGGCAACTCGTGCTGAGCTCGCGCATCAAGCTGCCCGCGGTGCAAGGTGTCGTCAGTTTCACCTTCGACACCCAGATGCAAGAGGATGGCCAAATGGTGCTCAAGGTGGACAAAATCCGCACCGGCAAGCTGCGGCTGCCCACCGGCATCGTCTCCGATCAGATTCAAGATCAACTCAAAAATGCCCGCGAAGGTTTCACCAAAACCCTCAGCGACGCCTTCGAAGGCATGACCTTCGACCCCGTCTTCCCCGATGCGGGTGACCCCCAACGCGCCAGCCGAATCACCGCTTTCAAAATCAGTGACGATCAGGTGGAGATGACCATTCGCAACGGCCCTAAGAAAATCATCGAGAAGAAAAAGTAAAACGTTACAGATGCAAATTGCCTAACCGAGCCGCAAGGCGTAAGCCTGCGGATGCCCGGCAGTCCTCTGCGATATGAACCATCCGCTCGCTTACGCTTCGCGGCTTCGTGCCTTCCTTAGCGGGCCTTCCGCGGATTCGTCCGTTTCCTGCTTTCCTTATAAAACGTATGCTTCAGGTTATTCAGTGGCTCCAAGTCCCTATTGACTTAAAGTTTAAAATCTGCTAAACTATGACCGGCTCGATTCTCCCTCTCTTGTTGGAGCCTTTGCCATGACCACTGCCCAGTTTTCTGTTTTCGCGTTTCTCAGTGGCAACATTGATCAGCCCCCTTTGAGGCATAAGGGTTTACGGGTAGACGTCTACATGTTTACCCGTAGACACGATATAACCTTAACATTTATCAGGGATTAA
>CAZYQL010000015.1:0-18436 GCA_964650055.1 uncultured Phycisphaeraceae bacterium
CGTTTACAGCCCCGAGCCTTCACGGCTCTTCTCTTCTTCGACCGTCGTCGGCAGGTGCAATCCGCACTCTTGCTTGAGGCCCATGAAGCGCCCAGCCCGTTCGTGCTGGCCTTCGCCGATGGGGTTAGTCGAGTGCGAGTCGCCGATCGACTGGTAGCCCTTTTCGTAGAGCGGGTGATAAGGCAGGCCATGCTCCTTGAGATAGCCATGCACATCTTTCTGCGACCAAGTCAGAATCGGATAGACCTGAGGCAAGCCATCGACGACTTCCACATGACGCAGCGCAGCACGGTGATCGGTCTGCTGTCTGCGGTTGCCCGCCATGCAGGCTGCTGCTTCCAGTTCACGCAGAGCGCGGCGCTGCGGCTCGACCTTGCGAATCTGATCGTACTTAGTCAAGTTGGCAGCGCGCTCGTCATCGCTATCGCCCAGTTCCCAGAGCTTGCCCATGCGCGATTCCATCCAGGCTGGGCTCATGGCGGACTGATAAATCTTTAGATTCAGCTCAAGCCGCTGCGTCAGCGCATCGCAGAAGGCGTAGGTCTCAGCGAAGTGATAACCCGTATCAATGAAGATCACCGGCGTGCGCGGAGCCACTCGTGTAACCAGATGCAGCATCACGGCTGCCTGAGCGCCGAAGCTGGAGGTCATTACAAGCTGATCGCCGAAACGATCAGCCGCCCATTGCACGATCTGCGCGGCGGGTTTGCCTTCCAGCGAAGCGTGAACAGCATCAATATCCAGTGATTGAGCCATGGAGCGATTTTCGGACAAAGCGATCATGCCCAAAGCATATCGTCAGTTGAGGCGAATGTCAGGGGAGGCAGGAAGGCGGAAAGGCGGAAAGGCTAATGCTTATTATTTAATACTTATTACTTATTACTTAACAGCTATTGCCAGAGTGCGGCGGCGATCAAACCTTGTCGTGCACGCATGGCTCGAAATAGCTGTTAAATAATAAGTATTAAATAATAAGCATTAGTCCCCTGTATTACGGCTGAATCGTCACCGTGCTCTGTCCATCGACCAGCAGTTTATAGACCTGTTCGATGTCTTTGGCGAGCATTCGGACGCAGCCGAGGGAGGCCTGTTTGCCGACGGAGTCGGGTTCGATGGTGCCGTGGATACCGTAGCCTCGGACGCCTTTGGTGTGATCATCGGTGCCTTGGAGAGCGATCCAGAATTCGCCGATGGGGTTCTTCGGATCATCAGGGCCAAAGTGTTCGCCGGTGCGTGGGTGGGTCCAGCCGGGGTTTTCGAGTTTGCCACCGGAGCGACAGATAAAAGAGCCGATGGGCGTGGAATCATCTTTGCCGATGCCGACGGTGAAGCTGGTGATGTAGATCGATGTGCCGTCGGTTTCTTTCGCGAAGATGTCCATGCGGTAATCGGATTTATCAACGACAGCGTGGAGCGGGCCGGCGATGACTTTTAGCTTCTGGCCGACACGGATGCGGCGAGCATCGACGCTATTGATCTGCTCGATGAACTGATACGAGATCTTGTACTTGCGGGCGATGACCGAGAGCAGCTCGCCGGAGGCGACGACATGTTGCGTGGCGATCGTGTCGCCTTCGACGAGGCGATCGGAAAAGACCAGGCTTTTGTTGATTGAAGCGAGCGTGTCGCGAATGGTGCGAGCATCGGAAGCAGTGATGGAAGGATCGCCGCTGGTGAGAACTTTGGAAAGCGTCCTGCGACCTTCGATGAGTTTGCCATCGGCGATCTGATTCATGCCCGCGCGGTACGAAGTACCTGCGCTGCCGGGCACAGTGGCGGCTGACTCGGCGATGCGGCGAGCGCTGGCGGCAATGTCGTGGCCTGCGGCGCTGGGCGTCGGGGCGAGAGCGAGTGTGAGCGAGGGGGTGTCAGGAGCAGCGGCAGCGGCAGGAGCAGCGGCAGGAGCAGGAGCAGGAGTGAAAGGCAGAGGCGCGGGTGTTGTTGCAGGTGTTACGGAAGGTGTGATTGCAGGTGTGACCGTTGGCGTGGTCGTCGCTGCTTTCATGTCGCGCAGGAACGCATCAAAGCGGGCGTTCTCAGCCGCGGCGCGCTTGTGCATCGCTTCCAGTTCCGCAGCAGGCGAAGGCGTCTGCGTCACCGGCGATGACCCGGCAACAGCGCTGAATCCCGCCACGGCTAGCGAGGGTGTTGCATCGCCGCCAGTGGCTGGCTGATCGACCGTGGCTTTCGTCGGCGCCGCGCCAGGCGGCCAGACGACCCATGCGACCAGCGCGATGGCGAAGGTGATGATGAGCGCATTGCGAAGTGTGTGCCTGCGCTTGCGCGAGGTGGCGAAGCGACGAAGCGTATCGGGCCGTGCGATTTGACTGGATAACACCATGATCTGTCCTTCCGTGGCGGGTGTCATACAACCGCTCATCCTGAGCGGCTGGAGGTGTGCTTAAAGGTCTATCGAATCATATCACAAGATAGTGCGTGGTGGAAGACGCGAGATATTGAATATCCCGTACCTGATCGCATCAAGCACCCGCGCCCACAGCTTCGCGGACTTCGCGCTGCTGGGCTTCGCGTTCCTCAGCTTCGCTCTTGGGATAAGCGATTCGTCCGTGATAAATCGAGTTGAGCGTCTTCACCACCGACTGCTCGACCTTGTGAAGTTCCTGAAGCGTGATCTGGCATTCATCAAACTGGCCATCCATCAGACGCTTGGTCAGCAGCTTGTTGACCAGTTGTTCCAAACGCACCGGCGTCGGCTCAGGCAGTGCGCGGGCCGCGCCTTCGACACAATCGCACAGCAGCAAAATAGCGGCCTCTTTGGTCTGCGGCTTGGGCCCGGGGTAGCGGAATTCAAACTCAGCAGGACTTGGCGCATCCTGACCTTCGCTCTGCTTGCGGGCTGCGTGGTAGAAATATTCGACCAGCGTGGTGCCGTGGTGGGACTCGATGAAGTGAATGATGGCTTTGGGGAGTTTGAATTCCTTGGCCATTTCGATGCCGTCCTTGACGTGGCCGACGATGATGAGCAGGCTCATCGCAGGGCGAAGCTTGTCGTGCTTGTTGGGGCCGCCGCCTTGGTTTTCGACGAAGTATTCGGGCTTGTTGATCTTGCCGATGTCGTGATACATCGCGCCCACCCGGCAGAGCAGACCGTTGCTGCCAATGGCGTCGGCGGCAGACTGCGCCATGTCCGCGATGCGCAGCGAATGCTGATAGGTGCCCGTCGCTTCTTCCGCGAGCCTTCGCAGCAGCGGATGCGAAGCATCGTTGAGATCTTTGAGCGTCATGGCGGTGGTGACGCGGAAGGTTTTTTCGATGGCGGGAAGAATACCTTGCACGAACAGACCGGTGACGACTGCGCCTAGTAGCACGAGCATCGAGTCTTCAAAAATCGTGACAAACGGATTGACCACCTGCAGCGAAAGACTGGCGAAGCTCACCAGCCAGGTGGCGATGGCCATGCCGACACCGGTCCAGAAACCGGCGATGACCAGCGACGATCGATTGCGAATATCGGGCAGTTGACTGGCCGCCAGAGTCACGCCGGTGAGCAGGATGATCGAGAAGCCCACCGTCAGTTTCAGACTGATGAGCATGACCAGCGCTGTCATCGCGCCCACGGCCAGAGCGAAGCGACGATCGTAAGCAATAGCGAGCACCATCGTCGCCAAAATCGCGGGGAAGGTACCGGTCAGATGCACCGCTTGCGGAATGATTGCGGTGAGACTCACCGCCAGCGCCTGGCAGAGGAGGATCAGACAGATCAAGGCTGCGCCGCGCACAGGATTGAAAAGAATGCGCGGGTTGTAGGCACCGATATAGACGAGCAGCCCCGTGGCGATGAGCAGGATCAGGCCAAAACTGCCTGCGCGGATGAGCCAACGGCGAGTCGCCCCCAGTTGTGCGTCATACTCGGTCTGTTCTTTTTCCAGCAGCGTCAGATGAAGCCGTGTCAGTTCGGTGCCCGCTTTCACCAGCACCTGATTGGCTTCGAGTCGCACCTGCACGGGAGGCACTGCATCAGCGCGGGCTGTGCGACGCTTGTCGGTTTCGACGTTGTCAAAAACGTAGAGAGCCGTGGGCGTGCCATCGGGCAATGCGATGTCGATGATCATCCGCTGCACAGGCTTGGGCAGCGCGGAGGCGGCGGAAATATTCCTCCTGTTACCCGTGTCCTGAAGGATGCGCTCAAGGCGCGATTCAAGCACCTTGCGATCGGTTTCTACATCGATGATATTGGTATCGAAAGCTGGCGACTCGCCGCGCTCGATGGTCGGATGGCGAAGGAGGATGCCGCCCGCTTTGTCGGTACGCTCGATGCGGGCCCGGTTGGCTGAGAGCACCGGCAGCATCGCGACCTGCGTGATGAACTGTTCCACGCGGTCAGGCCAGCTTGGCGTCGCAGGGTTGAGCACATACCTGCGCAGTTCCATAAACCGTTCAAAGGTTTGCAGCGCCAGCGAGAGCTGCGTCTCCACAGGAATCTGATCGAGGCTTTCGATCTTGTCATCGGCGGCAAGTCGGCCCAGTGAAAGTAGTGACTCGCGAAGCTTTTCGATGTAAGCCGTGTTGAGGTTGTAAACGGCTGGCTCACGATCGCGCACTTCCGCCTTCTGAAGAGTGGTGCCTTCCTGATCGATCGCATCAAAAGGTACGCGGGCCACGATCGTCTCTTCGACAACCTGCGCCACCTTGAACTTGGCACGGCTCTGCCCCGACAGCGCAATCAGGCTGGCGACGACTGTGAACACGTAGGCCCACAGAATCGCCCACAGCACAGGCTTGGTCAGCCAGGCACGCCAAGCAGGCACATCACTGCTCGTCAGCGTGCGGCGCATTTCGCGCCGACGCACCGTCTTGTTCTTGGAAAATGCCATAGGAATGTGGAGGCGATCGGCTGACCCAAAACGAACTCGAACAATCGATCGAAAATCGCAAACGCGATCGGGGTCCAGCCTCGTGGCGACTTGCCTTGGCAGGTCGGTCGCCTCTTGCAATGGCTACGTCGCCATTCGTACTCTGAGTCAAGAGCGCCAGCCATCGCTTCGCCCAGCGGGATTCAATATCCCAATGGGCTCACCGCGGCTCTTGCCACTATCGGCTCAGAAGCACGCGGATATTCTAGCGAAAGGTCATTATCTGGACACAGGGTATCTGCTCTAATTCACCTCAGGCGAGTCTTATCGCGTACTAAATGTCTGTGATTCATGATCTTACGAACTGATGAATCTTCATTCATGCCGGGCATTTCACGATTCTTTTATGACCGGCTTGCCCCGCGCCAGGCGATGAAGTGACCAGCACAGGCCACGGCGAAGCCGCCCAACACATCGTAAAAATAGTGCTGCTTGGTCGCCATGGTGGACCAGGCGATGAGCGCGGTCCATGTCCAGATCAGCGAGAGCAGGCCGATGCGTGCCTGTTTGCTGAACGCCTCATCGAGCACCCGATGCGCGTAAAGCGCTGCAAAAGTTGAGAGCCCCACATGCAACGAGGGAAATGCATTGGCTACGCTATCGACGCTCATCAGCCAGTTGAAAAGCCAGTTGGAATCTTGAGGGTGCGGCTGCCTCGGTGCGGCTACGGGATAGAACAGAAAAATGAGAAACGCCAGGCAGGAGGTCACCGTCAACCCCACCGCCAGGCGGCGAAGCTGATCGCGACTGTGAGCCAAGAGCGGCGGCAACGGCACGATCAGATACTGCGACACATAGATATAAACCCACCACACATCAAAGCCCGCCCACCGATCGAGGAAGATCAGATCGAAGGTGCGCGTCGCCGTGACGATCTGCTGAATCCCCAGATAGCCAGCAAGAAACGCCGGCGGAATCGTCAGCACCATCAGCAGCTTCAACGGCCAGTGCATCACAAACCGTGAAAACATCAGCGCAAGCAGCGGCTGCGAACCGGGGGCTGGTTCGTGAGATGCGGTCGCCTTGGTTTCGTCGTTCGCTGACATCGCGAAAAGTTTAGCGACTGCGGTCGCTTCACGCAGTCACTTTGCCGCCGCTTGCGGCGTAGCGTCGTCAGCGCGGTGATCCTTTCCACTACTTTATTTGCCCGTACCCCGACGGCTCGCGGACTCGCCATCGGGCCTAAAAACCATCGACTGTCAGCGCCAGTGAACATCGCTATAATCGCCGGACTTTGCTGCGCCCGGTCGTCCTGCTGCCGTTTGCAAGCAATTCAGCAAGCTATTATTCCGCAGGCTATATAGAAGGATCGTCACGTGTCCAAGTTCATCTGGCTCAATGGCAACCTCGTCCCGCCTGAGCAGGCAAATATCAGTGTCTTCGATCACGGCCTCCTCTACGGCGACGGCGTGTTCGAAGGTATCCGTATCTACAACCACCGCGTCTTCAAACTCGCCACCCACCTCAAGCGCCTCCTCGAATCAGCCCGCTCCATTCGGCTGACTGTGCCTCATTCCATCGAAGAACTCGCAGCCGCCACCCACGCCACCGTCAAAGCCAACGGCCTCACGAACGGCTACATCCGTCTCTGCGTCACGCGCGGCGCTGGCACGCTGGGCCTCAATCCCTTCGTCTGCCCTACGCCCAGCGTCTTCATCATCGCCGACACCATCTCGCTCTATCCAGCCGAGCTTTACGACAACGGCATGGCCGTCATCACGTCATCCGTGGTGCGCAATCACCCGGCTGCGCTGAGCCCACGCGTCAAGAGCCTCAACTATCTCAACAACATCCTCGCCAAGATCGAAGCGATCGATGCCGGTGTGCTCGAAGCGGTCATGCTCAATCCGCAAGGCTACATCGCTGAGTGCACGGGCGACAATATCTTCCTCGTGAAAGATGGCATCCTCTTCACCCCGCCGCTTCATGCCGGTGTGCTCGAAGGCATCACGATGAACACCGTGCTCAATCTGGCCGCCAAGGCTGGCATCGAAATCCGTAAGCCCGATCTGACCAAACACGATCTCTACATCGCCGATGAAATGTTTCTCACCGGCACCGCAGCGGAAGTCATACCCGTCACCATGGTGGACAACCGCCCCATCGGCACCGGGCAGCCCGGGCCGATCACCCGCTCACTCATCACCGCGTTCAAAAACCTCGTCGCTGACAACGCGCCAGAGGACTAAATAATGAGTTCAAGGTTCAAAGTTCAAGGTTGCTTTTCGCGCCGCAACTTTGAACCTTGAACTTTGAACCTTGAACTTTTAATACTGAGGTTTTTCATGTACCGGGCCACCGACTCCCTGGCCTATCTCACTCCTCTCACCCCTGGCGATCGTGCTGGCACCGGTGGTGTCATCAAGGAACGGCCAGAGGATTTTCTCGTCGAAGAACAACCGCTCTACGAACCGTGCGGCGACGGCGAACATCTCTATCTCTTCATCGAGAAGCGCGAACAGACCACCACCGATGTCATCCGCCGACTTGCGAAAATGTTTCACGTCCGCCGCAGCGACATCGGCTACGCAGGCCTCAAAGACAAACACGCCATCGCCCGCCAGCACTTCAGCATCTACCTGCCCGATCGCAAAAACGATGAGAAATACCTGAGCCGAATCGCCTTCACGAATTTCAAATTGCTCTGGTCCACCCGGCACACCAACAAGCTTCGCCGGGGCCACCTGGCAGGCAACCGCTTCATCATTTACATCCGCCAGGTTCAGCCCACTGCTGTCATCCACGCCAAGCGAACACTCGATCAACTCGTCAGCCAAGGTGTGCCCAATTACCTGGGCGATCAGCGCTTTGGCTATCGACAGAACAACCACCTGCTGGGCGCGTACTACCTGCGCGGGCAGTGGAAAGAGTTCCTCGATGAATTACTCGGCAAGCCCGGCGACCACGATCCACCCGAGCGCCATGAAGCACGCCACGCTTACGAGCGCGGCGAGTTCGCAGCCGCCCTTGAGCAGTGGCCCCGTATGTTCCGCCACGATCGCCAAGCTCTTGATGCGCTAAGGCAAGGCAAATCGCCGCAGCAGGCAGTGATGGCCATCGACTCGCTTCAGCGCGAGTTTGTCATCAGCAGTCTGCAAAGCGCGATCTTCAATCAGGTGCTCGATCGAAGAATTCGCGATGGCCTTTTTGAAAAACTCATCGCGGGTGACCTGGCGTGGAAGCATGACAGCCGCGCGGTGTTCGCCGTCGATGAAGCGACGGCTGAGCAGGAAAACTCCAGCGAAGGCCGTGTGAGTAAACATGATGTTTCCCCGTCTGGTCCGATGTGGGGCGGCGGCATGACGCAGCCCACCGGTGATCCGCTGACATGGGAACTCGATGCGCTCAAGACAATGAACATCGAAGAATCCAACTGGCAAAGCGATCATCAATCTGCACCTGGTGCGCGAAGGCCGCTGCGCATCTTCCTCCGCGATCCTGAAATCGGCGCTGGCCTTGATGAGCATGGCCCCTACATCCGCGTCGCCTTCGAATTACCCCGCGGCTCTTTCGCCACCATGGTCCTTCGCGAAATCATGAAGCCCTGCATCGACGCCCCACGCGGCGACACGACATTCGACAACGAAGAAGATTGATTCTCCGCAGTGAGCATCCATGCCTCGAACCAAATTACTCATCTCCGTTCGCAGTGCCGATGAAGCGATGATCGCTTTAGACAATGGCGCTGATTGGATCGACATCAAAGAACCATCGCGTGGCTCACTGGGCATGGCGACCACTGCAACGATGAGCGCTGTCGTTGCTGCTGTGGCCGGCCGCGTGCCGGTGAGTGCAGCACTGGGTGAACTCATCGAGCAGCCGATGATCGCTGCACTACCCAAAGGCATCAGTCACGCCAAAGTCGGCTTGCACAGCGCGGGCTTGCGTCCCTGGCAGTCGCAATTGAAACAAACTTTCGCGAGGCTGCCGGGGATCGCGCCGATTGCCGCAGCTTATGTCGGGCCCGGTGAAGCCGGGCAGCCGCCCACGCCTTCGCCGCAGCAGGTGCTGCAATGGGCCATCGATCACCGTGCTGCGGGTGTGCTGCTGGATACATACGAAAAATCAGCGGGAAACCTGCTGTCGTTCTGCGATACAGCCTGGCTTCGCTCGTTCATCGATCGCGCTCATGCAGCAAGGCTGATGGTCGCGCTGGCCGGTTCATTGCGTGGCGATGCACTGACTGCCGCGCTGAAACTTCAGCCTGATGTGATTGCGGTGCGCGGTGCTGCATGCGTTGCAGGACAACGGCAGCAGGCCATCGATCCGCAGCGCGTGCGCTCGCTGGTCTCTCTTATCAGTACGAACCGCGCAGCAGGCAACGGGCCTCTTCATGGACGTACCCCGCAACCAGCGACGCGTGGCGAAGGTTGATGATGTCGATGGTGGCGAGGCCGTTTGATGTCGCAGCAAAATCGCCATCGACGATGCCCTGCTCCGTCGCATCTTGCAACGCATCAACATTCTCCAAGCCATCACGCGCCAGTAACGTCGGCAGCGTTGACTTGAGCAGTGTGAGCCTTGTCGCCTTGAGCTGCACCGCCAGATGAGCAGCAATCGAATCGCTGGTGAACGACCAGCGATGAGGAACCCTGATCCCCCGCCGCTCCTCCCGTTCAAGCCAGGCGAATGGATCAACGATGGCCAGTCGCGAAGATTGCCATGCTTTCTCGCACTCATTTCGTTCAGCCACGAGTGGCCCGAGTTTGAGCACATGCTGAATCAGATGAGCATTCAGTTGCATCGCCCGCACCGCAAGCCAGTGTGAAGTTGATTCTTCCAGACCAAACATCGCATCGAACTTGCGCACGATGTCAGCCGCCTCTGCTCCGCCGACGACCAGCAGCGCGCGGCCGCACACACAGGAGTTCATCACCACCGTAAGTCGCGCAGGCAAGTCAGGCATATCCAACAGGCTCCCGCCAAGCTTGATGATGTGTATAGGTTCACACGTGTCGTTTTCGAGATGAATGTCATTCACCGCCGCGCTCCCATGCAACATGACGATGCCAAAGATCAAGCAGCGCCACGGCACAGGCCGCATCACTGGCCTGTGGCGAAAGCGCGCTGGCCCACTGCACCACATCACAAGCAGGCAGCGCGAGCTGCGCAGCACGCAGGCCGATGAACGCCCCGCTGCCGCTGATAAGTACGCGATGCGGCTGCTCCCCGCCACAGAACAGTTTCAAACCTTGTGCGATCTGTTGCAACTGTGCCGATGCGAAGCGATCAGCCCAGATCATTGCAGTTTCCACGCTATCCATGGAGAGATCACTGCCCACCATGCGAAGGATTCGCGTCGCGGCATGTTCCCGCGTCATCGGATTCCCATCCGCCGTCTCGCAGTCACTTTCATCTTCAGGCAAATCACCAAGCAGCGTGTACACATCCGCCATGGTCGCAAAATGTTCCGCCATGATGCGATGAACGCTAGAGCCTTCACCCCACTGATTCATCACCGCCATCAGTGAAGTTCGCGTTGCCCCGGTGTAGATCAGTTCGCTGGTGCGCAGTCGCTGTGCATCGGTGAGGCCGATAGGTCGTGCATGACCGCCTTTGAGCTTCACGATGTCGGTGGTAGTCGAACCAACATCGAGCATGAGCGATGTACCTTGCGGAAACTGATGTGCGAGACTCGTGGCCTGTGCGTGCCAGTTCGCCGAGGCAACCGCAAGCCAATTTTCGCGCGCCACAGCAAGTGAAATATAACCTTGCGTCGCTGACCAGACACGCACTGGAATATCGCCCGCCATGTGCGCAATCGCATCAAGAATAAAATCGACACCCTCGCGGCGAGAGGCGAAACAATCGCAAAGCTCACCCGTCATCGTGATCGCCATCGCATCGAAATGCCCAAGCATCGATTGCACCAAACGCAACTGCGAAATCAACTCCTGCGGTGCTCGCCATAGCGCAAAAGGAACGGACATCGTTCGCAGATCATGCATCGCAACTTTTTCGTCAAGCGTCGCACTCGCCGCTTTGATGTTCGCTCCGCCGATGTCTAAAGCATGCACGCGCATCACGCACCACCTTGCGTGATGCGGCCAGCATGATCGAAGCTGACCGAGCCTCGCCGCCATTTGATGGGCGCATCATCATCGATCATCGCCTTGGGCAGATTCGTACCGCACAGCAAGCGCAGACCGCAGTAAGAAACCGTGACACGCGGATTGATCTCGACGACAACATCGTCTTTAGGACCATCGCCCAGAATCAGATCCACCCCGATGAAACCGCGAAGGTCCTTGAGCGTCTTGACCGCCTGCGTCGCCAGCCAGATGGCGCGATCAGCGAGCTTCTTTGATAGCGGCAGCGTGCCACCCGCATAACTCAACTCGTTATCGCCTTGAATATTCTGCGCACCAGCAAGCAGCGGGCGCAGGCCTTTACCACCGGCAATGAACGACATGCTCACTGGCGTCCCACTGACCCAAGGCTGCGCGATCCACTTCTCGCCCGTCACTCGTTCGCGCAGCCGCTCCACATCCCCCGGCGATCTGCACAGAAATGTTGATTCGCATCCCGCTCCATCGCGAGGCTTGATGATGTACGCCCCGCCCGCAGCGGCAAGCGCTTCGCGCATACCTTGCAGCAGCGCCTCAGCCGATGCGGCCTTCGTCGGAACTGCCGCGACGCCATGTTTATCCAGATGCTTCCACAGCGCATACTTATCCGCGCAGAGCGCGATCGTTTTTGCCGAGCAGTTGAGAACCGGCACTTTCCAAGCTGTAAATCGCTCAATCCACGAAGCGAGGATGCCATCGGTTTCCGGCGCGACGATGATCGCGCCATCGCACTTGAGCGCCAGATCGTGAACAAGCGCATCCATATCGCCCGCAGATCTGATGCGCGTGGTTGCGTGCTTGCCGGTGGTGATTTCTTCGCGCTCGCCCACCGTCGTCCACACCTTGCAACCCGCCGAGGCGAAGTCATCCACCAGCGCGCGCCACATCGCCAGCCCTGCATCAGCCAAGGCGACAGGCACCGCGTCAGCCACGCCGCCGGCGGTCAGATGCTCGTAAACCAGAATGCTCACGCTCATGACACATGCTCTTTCAGCCAGTTGAAATCGGGCTGCAAACGACCCTGCCTCATCGCCACAAACAAACCTGCCGCGATGAGGTCGGCACTGGTTCCCGGGTTTCGCCGGTGTCCATCTTCGCGCAGCCAGCGATCCAGCGTCGCAAACATCGTCCCACTTTCTCTACCCCTCGGCCAACCCGCGTCAATCACCGCCTGCGCTCGCGCTGCACTTTCTTGTGCCACCACATCACCGCACTTGCGATGAATCAAACTGTCAGGCTCACGCGCCATCTGTTTCAAATGAGCCAGCACGATGCAGTCCGCTTGTGTCATCGCAGTATCGTTCGGCGGCTGCGCAAGATCATGAGCGACTGATTCGATGACATCCTGAAAGCCACAAACATATTGCCTGGCAATCGCGTCACGATCAGCCGCAAGCGACATGGCCTGTTTCAAATTGATGCGCGGCAACTGCTCCACATCCGCATCCTTCACCCGCCCCAATCCGCCCGGCTTCGCCAGGCGAATCGCTTCATAAGTCAGCGCCGCATCTTCAACGGTCAGATCGTCCAGCACCTTCAAAATGCCTGATTCTATGGGCATTTTCAGCGGCACCGCACACAGCGGCGCCAGCAGCAGAATGATGCCCAGATTCGTGTTGCTGCCTGCTGCCTGTTGTGTCGCAATCACGCAATCCAGAATCGTCTGCCCGACGCACTGCGAAGTAGCGCGACTGAGGATTGGCTTTATCGCTTCCGCACTCGCGATGAAATGTTCATGCGTCACATCACGGAATCGAACGGCGGGATGAACGTTGCCCGCTTTGGGTGCGCAGACTTCCATGATGCACGCCAGCCGCGCCATCTCGCCGGGCGAGGAGCGGAAAGTAGTCGCAGCATCACTGGGTGACATGCGACCGCTCCTGCGACTTACTGCGAAGCAGCGCCGCATACTCGACGATCTTCGTCGCAATATCGATCCCTGTCGTTGCGCTGAGCGCACGCCAGCCGGGGGCTGCGTTGACTTCAATCACATAAGGTTTGCCCGCTGCATCATGAAGCAGATCGACCCCCGCCACGATCGCTCCGCAGGCAGTTGCCGCGCTGATGGCCAAGGCGCGCAGTGACGGATCGATCTCTATCGTTTGTGTCGTCGCACCACGCGCCACATTGGTGCGCCAGTTGTTTGCTGTTCGCCGCATGGCTGCAATGACCTGCCCGCCGAGAACGAACAGGCGCAGATCGCTGCCGCCGTGATCGATGGTTTTTTGCAGGTAAATCGCACTGTTCATGCGCTCAAGCTGTGCAAAGGCGCGACTGGCCAGATCGCGATCGCTGATGCGCGTCATGCCCCAGCCTTCAGAGCCGAAGATCGGTTTGACGATCACATCGCCGCCCAGTTCATCGAAGCTGCGCATCGCATCGACATGCCGCTGACAGACGATGGTCGCAGGCACAGGCAATCCCGCTGCTTCCATGCGCGTCAGCGCCAGGTATTTGTCCACGGCTGTCTCAATGGCGCGCGGCGGATTGATCAGCAGCACGCCGCGCGACTCAAGGCGATGCAGCACATCCATGCGAAACACCACTTGCTCCAGACTGCCCGGCGGCATCGTGCGCACCACAATCGCATCCGCATCATCAAGCACTGCGTTATCCGTCTGCACGACTGCGCCCGCATCACAACCCACGCGACCACTGAGCGCAAGCCAGGAACAATTCACCAGCGAGTGGCCCATGCTCATCGCAGCGCGGCGAAGATCATCCACATGCCAGCCCGGCTTGTCAGAGAGTGCAATGATTCGCATGGTGAAAGTGCAATAAGTAAGTCGCGCTCAAAATTGTTCAACCGAAAAATGATTTACTCAGCACATCGTCATTCACTTTGCCGAAGGTAAAACTGTTGCCGGTGGTGATGTTCTGCACGCAGACCTGAGCGGGGCTAAAGAGCATGGGATCGATCTTGTAGAAATCATGATCGTATCGCTTGAAGATTTCGCCGAAGGGCTGGCCGTAGTCGCTTGAGGCGGAAGAGGGCAACTGCCCGGCTGCTTCACGCAGCGTGTCATCATCACCGGTGGCATAGAGCGTGACCTGTCCGCCATAGAGCACGGCATCATTGGTGCGGCCGATCGCAGCCATGTCGTTCTTCGCCACCGGCGGCAATGGCGCAGAGCCAAAGCCTGCAACGATGCGCGACAGATCAAACTTGAGCGCGTGCAGTTTGTGAAGTGCAGTTTCCACAGAACGGGCCACCACCTGCACACCACCAGCCAGACTTGCGGTGCGAGCAATGAGCAGAATCAGATGGCGCGGCTTGAGAATCACACGATCCGAGAGATATGCAATCACTTCGGGCGTGGGTACTTTGCTCGTTTCCAGAATGCCTACCGCACAGGTCGGCCGTTCTTTGAAGCGCTCAAACACTTTCTCGGAAAACAATTCTTCCTTCGCATACATCGCGCGCATCGGGCCAGAGCCCATCGCAAAATAATCCCCGACACTGACCTGCCAACCCGCGTACTGACTGGCCATGCAGGCGGGCACCGGATGCAGCACATCGACCACCACGCGCGGCAGTGGCGCACCGGCCACTTCGCCCGGCACCAGCGACACCGTCGCAAGATCAGCCAGACAAGCGCGGGCCATCAGCAGGCCCGCTTGCAGGCTGCCCGCCACGCGCGAGCCGCAATCGAGCACCGTGGCTCCGCTGACCTGATGCACAGCAAGGCCAAGTTCATCCGCCTTGGCGAGCATCGTTTCAGCGACAAGCCTCGACCGATCGTTCAAACTCAATACTGCCACTGCAACACCTCGCCCTTGTTAATGGTGAGCGCATCACCCGACCACAGTTGCCACGAGCCATCGTTGATTTTCTTCCAGTCGAACATCGCATCTGCGAGGCGCGGCCATTGCAGCGCACGCAGCCGCTTCAATACGATCGTCATTGCAGGCATAGCAGAGGCTGCGATCGTGCCACCGGGCGCGAAACTCACGGGTGGCTTAATACTGCTCAATGAGATGATCGTGCCGCGCTGCATTTCGAGGCCGGGCTGATTCACGCAAGGCGAACCGAGGATGAGCGTGCCCGCGAGCATACGGTAGCCCGGGCTTTTGCCGGTGGTGCCTGCGATGGCGATGAAGCCGCGTCGCATCAGAAAACCTGCGAAATCAAGCACATTTCCATCGATCAGGATTTCGCCGCCGTTCATGCCGCGTCTGCTGGTCACATCAGGGCCGCCTACGCGATGGCCGCCGTTGCCCTTCACATGAATGATGCCGCCGGTCATCGATGCGCCCAGATCATCACCCGCATCGCCTTCGATGATGAGCGTGCCTTGCGCCATCTGTGCGCCCAGTCGATGCAGCTGCGGTGCATGGCGAATGATGAGAATATTCTGCGGCGACGCGGTGCATTCAGTTTCAAAAAGTTCGCCCAGTGGCACCGTCGTACGACCGACAGACAACATCACGGCTTCAATCGCTAATGTATCCATCGCGCCGAGTGTGTCAGGTCGCAGCAGTGAACCATCGCTCAGTGATGGTGAATGATTCGATTTGTACGTAAGTGTGATGATGCTCATGCCATCACCTCGCGCAGCTTGAAGTGGAACTTGCCGAGTTTACCGCCGTAGTTGCCTGCGCTGAACACGATCTTCGTTTTGAGTTCTTCAGCGCGGCGATGGGCGGCGACCATGCCGATCTTCATGGCGTGGCTGATGGCGCTTTCGGATAAGCCGTTGATCACGATTTCATAGACGCAGTGAAAACCATCGCGCAGTTTTGTTTTGACCTTGCCGCGCAGGGTTGGGCAGTATTCATCGTTGGTGGAGGCGAACATGCTTTTGTAGCGCGAGCCGACTTTGGAGCCCGAGCGCACGATGCCGCCGGGGAACGGCGTGATGACGTCGCCGCAGCTTGCGATGGCATCGACAGCAGCGCGGGTGAGGTCGAGCGTGGTTCGCTGATCGATACCGCAGATGAGGAGGTTGCCGCCGCCGATGGCTTTGAGGGTGCCGATGGATTCTTCGCAGGTGAATTCGCCATCCATGACGGGGATGCGCCAAAGGCGCCGCAGCGAATGCGTAGGCGCAAGCGTGGCGGGGACATCTACTGTTGCATCGAGAGGTACAGTGCTGATGGTGACTTGTTTGGATTTCTGGTGACCATCGCCGAAGAAGCGCAACCGCTTACCCAAGTCGATGCGCGGGGTTTCATCAGTCGCAACAACATCAGGCATGCCGTCATAGACAGCGGTCGTCGGGCAGGTCATCAGGCATTGCCCCACGCGATTGGGCACCGCTTTGCGAAGGTTTTCCGCTTTGAAACCGAAAAAAAGCAGGGACACGCCGGGCCGACCATCGGGCGTTTCTTCCGCAGAAAGAAATCGTTCGACACCCGCCTCCGCATCGCAGCCGATGACGCTGGTGCCATAGCCACAGGTTTCTGTCGCAGCGATGCGCACCCAGTGTTCATCGATGGCGGTGACGATCAGCCGCGCCGCCCACATGCGGAACGCCTCAGCGAAAGTGTCATCCACGATGTCGGGTGAAAGTGTCATGCGAAGCGGCGATTGTAATGCGATGGCCCTATCATGTCGTGTAATCAACTACTTCCATCCAAGGAGCCTGTTATGTCCGACGAAAAGAAATCCTACAGCGAAGCCGAGATTTCCCAAAAGCTCAAAGCCCTGCCCGGCTGGGAATACCGCGATGGTTGGATTCGCCGTAAATACAAAACCATCGGCTGGCCCCAGACGCTCATGGTCGTCAACGCCATCGGCTACATCGCCGAGGCTGCGTTCCATCATCCCGATCTTTCCGTCTCCTGGGCAGAGGTTCACGTCAAGCTCATGACCCACTCTGCCAAGGGCATCACCGACAACGATTTTGAATTGGCTGAGCTAATCGAGAAACATCTCACCTGGCTGCCTGATGAAGCGCAGTCGCTGGGTGGCTTTGAAAAAGGCATGAAGAAAAACTGGACGCGGTGAACGGCCATGACGCAGGAGAATCTTCATTCCAAATCTGATGCTGATGATCGTGGCGCTTCGCCGCAGCGCATCGCCCTGATCACCGGCACACTTGCAGAACCTGCGGTGCGCCGTATTGCAGAAGAGCTGCGGCAAGGCGGCTTGGCGCAGCCGACCGTCATCGCGCTCAACATTCAAGTGGCGGCGCTGATGACGACTACATGGGTGGCCAGAAAGCTGCAGATCCCCAGCGATGTGGGCCGCATTGATCGCGTCATTGTGCCGGGGTATTGCCGGGGGGAGGTGAACGAGATTTCGCAGGCGATTGGATTGCCGGTGGAGCGAGGGCCGGTGAATCTGCATGATTTGCCGGGGTTTTTGGGCAGAAAAAAGAGCGAAGCCGCGAGCGGCTTTGGGCAGCAGAATATCGACATCATCGCAGAGATCAATCACGCGGCGAGGTTGCCGATGGAGCAGATCATCACCATGGCGCAGGCTTACCGCGCTGATGGTGCGGATGTGATTGACATTGGATGCGACCCGCTGCCGCCGGGCGAGAGCCGTGCGCCTTGGCGCGAGGTGGCGACCGTGGTGCGCGAGTTATGCGCTCTTGGCCTGCGCGTATCCGTTGATAGTTTTCATCCTGAAGAAGTGAGACTCGCCGCTGCTGCGGGTGCGCAGCTTGTGCTGAGTGTCAACTCCACCAATCGCCAAGCTGCGAGCACCTGGCTTACAGCGCAAGGAACTCCCATCGAAGTCGTGGCCATTCCCGACACGCCCAGCGATCTGGCGAGCCTGGATCAGACCATCGAATATCTCGCGCATCACGGCATCCCCTTTCGCGTTGACCCGATCATCGAGCCGATCGGCTTCGGCTTCGCCGCTTCGCTGGGACGTTACCTCGATGTTCGCCGTCGCTATCCCGATGTGCCGCTGATGATGGGCATCGGCAACCTCACCGAAATGACCGAAGCCGACTCCGCAGGCATCAACATGATGCTCATCGGCTTCTGTCAGGAGTTGAATATCCGTAGCGTGCTTACCACGCAGGTCATCAACTGGGCCCGTTCGAGTGTCCGCGAAATCGACATCGCCAGGCGAGTGATGCACTTTGCAGTGACGAATCAGACGCCGCCCAAACGACTCGATGAGCGACTGGTGATGCTGCGCGATCCCAAACTCAGCACGATGCCCGAGGAAGAACTGCGCGAGCTTCAATCGAAACTCACCGACAGAAATATTCGCATTTTCACGAGTGAATCGAGCGATGCGCCGCTGCACGCCATGAACAAGGAAGTGCACGCCAAAGGCAGCGATCCGTTTGTCGTTTTCGATCAGCTGAACATTGAAGATCCTTCTCACGCTTTTTATCTGGGCTACGAAATGGCCAAAGCAATGACTGCACTGACACTGGGAAAAAATTACGAGCAGGATCAGCCGCTGCGCTGGGGCATGCTCACCCGCGAAGAGCAAACGCATTTTGAGAGGCGGAAGAAAAACAAGAAGCAGGAAGACACGCAGAAGGTAGAGAATGAAAAATAGCCATTGAAAAATGCCAATTGCAA
>CAZYQL010000015.1:18536-22565 GCA_964650055.1 uncultured Phycisphaeraceae bacterium
GCAATGGCCATTGGATATTCTCCGCCCTCCGTGCCTGAATCCCTTCGTGCCTTTCCTTCACACCCCGCGATCAATCTGCTGCCACGCCCACGTCCAGGCCGCGACTGTCGAAGGAAAGCCCACGGTGTTCATGCCCAGCAGCACCGCTTGTTCGATTTCTTGCGTCGTCGCTCCATGCTCAAGCGCCCGGCGAACGTGACTGCGCAGAGCCGACTCAAGCCCCGCGCCAAGACAGATGCCAATCTTGATGAGCGCGCACTGCTTGGCATCGAGCGGCCCGACCTTCTCCACCGCCTGCGCGATCTCTTCATGTGCCTGCCCCAGCGCAGGAAACTTTTTCACAAACGCTTTGAAGGTCGCCGGTAGCTTCGCTTGCGAATCGCCATCATCGGTAGGTGTCGTGCTCATCAATATGCCCTCCTGATTTCTTGTCTTCTTGTTTTCTCGTCTTCCTCGGTGCTCTCGGTGTCTCGGTGGCTAATCCACATGTTCAAGCGGGCCAGTCGTCGCAACGGCCAGCAGTTCCTCGCGCGTGATGGCGATGTTCTCGAGCTGCAAATCGTAAAGCGATTCGAGCCGTTTTCCGAAATCAGGCCCCGGTCTGATGCCCAGCGCCACCAGATCATCACCCGTCACCAGCGGCACAGGCGCGACTCCTTGTTCAAAGAGCGGCACTGCTTCCGCTTCAATCACGCGCACCAGCGCCACTGCCCACGGCCGACCACGCATCGCCCTGAGCAGCATCCAAGTCGCGGGCCACGTCGATTGCGCCAGCAGTCGCTTGCGATGCGCCACGCGCAGCGAAGACCACCTCATCGCCAGCGGCAGCGCGATGAGCATCTGCTTGAGTTCATCGCGATGATCGTTGGCCATACACAGTGATTTGCGCCAGCGCGAAAGCAGCGCGGGCAATGCACCGTCAATGAACGCATCCATTTCTGATGCGCTCGCCACCTGCTCATTCACATGACGATCAATCAGCCACGCGGCCAGCATCGTCGTGAACTGCATCGGCTGCTGCTGCGTCAGTCGCGAAGCAGCGACGACCGCCGGCAGCGGCCAGCGTGTAGGCATTTCATCCAGCACAGCGCCATCCAGTCCTAGCCTCTGCATCATGCGAATACAGCGGGCCGGTCTAGGACCGGTCATCATCGCAGCCAGTTCCTGCCCGATGCGTTCGCGACTAATACGGCTCAGATCAGGCCCGTGGCGACGCATGGCACTTGCCGTCGCTGAATCGAGACGAAAATCCAGACGCGCTGCAAATCGCACTGCACGAAGCAGTCGCAAATAGTCTTCGCCAAAACGCTCATCGGCTTTGCCAATGGCGCGGATCAGGCCCGCGCTCAGGTCGCGCTGCCCCTCGACATAATCAATGATGCGGCTCTCAGGTGATGAAGCCAGTGGATCCTCAAAGAGGCCGTTGATCGTAAAGTCACGGCGGCGCGCATCATCCTCCGCATCGCAGAAGGCCACGCCTGTCGGACGACGCCCATCGGTGTACCCCCACTCGGTGCGGAAGGTCGCCACTTCAATGGTGTGAAGCCATCGGCCGTCTCGCGTCAGCGCATGATCATCTTCGTCACCGATCGTCGTCGCCTCTGGCCGATCACCGCGCATGGAGACGAGCACGACACCGAACGCTTCGCCCACGTATCGACTGTGGCGAAACAGTTCGCGGACACGGTCCGGCTTGGCATCGGTGGCGACGTCGTAATCCTGCGGAGCCTTGCCCAAGAGCGCATCGCGCACGCAGCCACCGGCGAAGTAGGCGGTGTGCCCTGCATCACGCAGCACACGCAGCACGGCGACGGCGGCAACTCTTGCACTGGTTTCAAAAGCATTCACGATGGCGTGATTGTAAAGGAACGGGCGAGCGTGCAAACGTATGCCGCAGCGTCAGCAGCACGGCGGACTGATACATTGTTCGCATGCGAATCATCTACCTGGGTGCTGGTGAATTTGGATTGCCTTCGTTGCAACGGCTCAGCGTGCTGCACGAAGTCGTGCAGGTGGTCACGCAACCTGACAGGCCCGCCGGCCGCAAGCAGGTTTTGACCGCCACAGCCATCGGCGCGTGGGCAGAAGCGAACAGTCTGCCCGTCATCAAAACGGATAACGCCAATGACGCCGCCACTGTCGAATCATTGCGCGCTCTTGCCGCCGATGTGGCGATCATCATCGCCTTTGGCCAGAAGCTCAGTCCGGCGCTGATCGAAGGCCTCGCCCCGCTGGTGGTGAATTTACACGCTTCACTTTTGCCTCGCTATCGCGGTGCGGCTCCGATCAACTGGGCCATGATTCGCGGTGACAAAGTCACCGGCCTTTCGGTCATCAGCCTCGCTCAGCGCATGGATGGCGGCCTGATTTATGCCCAATCGCAGACGCCCATCGATCCCCTGGAAACGTCAGGCGAGCTTCACGATCGCCTGTCGCTCATGGGGCCAGCGCTGCTTGAAGAGGTCTTGCAACAGCAGATGGCCGGGCAGCTTCACGGGCAGGTGCAAGATGAATCGCAGATGACGCGGGCACCTAAGTTCAGCAAGGCGGATAGCTGGATCGATTTCGATCAGACGGCTGATGAGGTGCGCTGCCGTGTGCATGGCATGACCCCCTGGCCCGGTGCGCAGGCGATCTGGGTGCATCAGGATAAGGGTCAGATGATTAAAGAGCAGCCGCTCTTTATTCGGCGGGTCAGCAGCGAAGGCAACTGCCCCACCTCGCAGCCTCCGGGCACGGTGCTTGAGGATGGACGCGTTGCTGTGCGAGGCGGATCGATCGCGCTGCTTCAGGTGCAACTGCCGGGCGGCCGGGTACTTCCCATCGCGGACTTTCTGCGCGGCCACCCGATGCAGCGCGGCGACACATTCAAGAAGTGAATACACACCACCTGCCCTCGGCGAGCGGCCCGCTCAGTTGCCGCGTGGCATAAGGCAGTTGTTGTCGTCGATCACAGCGCTGACGTCGCTACGCCGCAAGCGGCGAAAACACGGTGCGCCGAGGGCATCGAAAAGAAATTGATCAAGGCAATCGCAAGACTGATCCGATGAAACTGATCCGATGATTCACTGGCGTGCTGCCGCGGCGCAAGCGATACTCGTGCAGTGCACACAATGCTGATCACCTGACTCGCCATACGCTTTTGCTTTATCTCTCGATTTTTCCAAGTCATGGGATGCAAAGTCTGCGCGAGTAGCGATCACTTCTCACGACTTATCCCCCGAGAATTCACCTTTTCCACATGTTGTAAATGGACGCGATCCGCGCTGCGCCGAAAAAAGTTTTTTGATGGCAACTCGTTGCAAGTGATGATGATGAGCAGAGGGTGAGTAGAAAAATGCGAAGCACCCCATTGCGGGGCGCGGTGGGTCGGTTTATCTTTGCCGCTGTGGCAACGGAATGTCCACCTGCTTGACGAACGCACACGAGTTCATTTTCAAACTTGCCATTCTTTTGAGGCGAGTCGTTTAGTCGGGGTGTGCGAAGGGGAAAGACAAGCGGCTAACGGAACGGACTGCTGTTGAGCGGCCGGTTAAAAGACCAAGCCAATCTGTAACGACTTGATCCAATGACTGCTGTCGCTTTGTACGCGGCCAGTTTTACTTAAAGGGGATCGTGAAGTGAATCACACATCCTCCCACGCGATCACTGCGCGCATTGCCCAACGGCTTGCCGGTGAAGTTGGGCAACAACGCTTCAACATGTGGTTCGATCGCTCGGCCCGCATGAACTACCACGGCGACACCCAGCAGCTGCGCGTCGCGGTGCCCAATCGCGTCGTCGCTGACTGGATCGATCGCAACTTCCGCGAGCAACTGACGCGCGCTGCTGCTGACGAAATCGGCGAGCAGGTGGCGATTTCGCTTTATGTGGAGCCTGGTGCATTTGGCGCGGAGTTCGCGGCAACCTCCCAGGCAGCAGCCGCGGCCATGACTGCGCCCAAGTCTGATGCGATCGCATCCACTGGTAACAGCAAGCGCAGCAAGCATGCCCCGGCGCGCACTGCCAGTCAATCCTTTCAATCATCCA
>CAZYQL010000015.1:22665-39746 GCA_964650055.1 uncultured Phycisphaeraceae bacterium
CAATCATCCAAGAATTCGGTCCCCCGCAGCAGCGCTGCCGATGATCGCCAGATTCGCTACAGCCTCGATGATTTTGTCGTTGGCCCCAGCAATGAACTGGCCTTCAGCGCTGCTCATCAACTGGTGGAACATGAACACGGCGCGGTCAACCCGCTCTTCATCCACGGCGGCGTGGGCCTGGGTAAAACGCATCTGCTGCAAGGCATCTGTCAGCTTTTCCGCGAGCGAAAGCCCGATGCCCGCATCCTCTACACGACGGGCGAAAAGTTCACCAACGAATACCTGGCCTCGATGGCCAACCGCACGCAGGAACAGTTCCGCCAGAAGATTCGCAGGCTCGATCTCCTGGCCATTGATGATGTGCACTTTCTCGCAGGCAAAGAAAAGACGCAGCAGGAATTTCTGCACAGCTTCGATGAGATCGATCTGGGCGGCGCTCGCGTGGTGATGGCCAGCGACAACGCGCCCAAGCAGATCAAGCAGTTCTCCGCAGCACTGGTGAGCAGGTGCATTCGTGGCCTGGTTGTCGAAGTGCGTTCACCTGACACGCCGACGCGCATCCGCATCGTCAAAGCACTGGCGCAGCGCAAAGGCCTGACGCTACTTGAGAGCGTGCTCGCTGTTCTCGCCAGTAGGTGCCAAGGCTCGGTGCGCGAAATCGAAGGCACCCTCGCCAAGCTTCATGCACTGGCCAACCTCACCGATGGCCGCTTGCAGAGCCCGCCTACTGCCCCGCTGTTTGAGCAGCAGGAAGATGCCACGATGCCGGTGGGCAACACTGCGCCCATCGGCCACGCGCTGGTCAATCGGCTGCTCAGTGGCGAACAATCGCCCGTGAAAAAGCGCATCAACTTCGAGCGCATTCTCGAAGTCGTCTGCGATCAGCTTCACGTCACCAAAGCCCAGGTGCTCGGCTCCCAGCGCGTCAAGCAGATCGTGCTCGCTAGGTCGCTGGTGATTTTTCTGACCCGGCAACTGACCACCATGAGCTATCCGGAAATCAGTAGTGCCATCAACAAGAACAGCCACTCGACCATCATCGCTGCTGACAGACGCATCACCGAGCAGCTCACCGATGACACGCCGCTGATGACGCAAGGCAGCATGGACACCGACATGATTCCACTCTCGGAACTGGTGGAGCGCATCAAGCAGGAAATTTTGCGCGGCTAAGGAAGGCGGATTGCAGCGCCACATAGCCCCGGCTTTAGCCGGGGTGACTCATCGACAACACCGCGATTCCCCGGCCAAGGCCGGGGCTATATGAAGTACGTGGCAGCGCATCGCCGCACAGGTTATCGTTCTCTGCATGAGCAACTCCTCTTCGCCGCGAAAGATTCTGATTCAACTGGACACCGATGCACAGCCTTCGGTTTTCGACCGCGTTGTCGCTATCGACAGCGGCGTGGATCACCTCTTTTCGTACGGCAATGTCACCCTCGATCAGGTGCAAGGCTTGGTGCATGGCGCGATGTTTACACGTGGACCAAACGATCTCAAGCTCACCGCCATCTTCATTGGTGGCAGCGATGTTGTGAAAGGAGAAGCGGTACTTAAAGCCGTGAGGAAAACGCTTTTCGCGCCACTGCAAGTGTCCGTCATGCTCGATGCCAATGGCGCCAACACCACCGCCGCCGCTGCGGTACTCCGCGCCGCCAAGCATCTGACGCTCGCAAACACCAGCGCTCTAGTGCTGGGCGGCACCGGCCCTGTGGGTCAGCGCGTGGCCCGGCTGCTCGCCCGCCAGAATGCGAAGGTGCGTCTGGCCAGCCGCACACTCGACAAGGCAAAAGTTGCTGCCGACACGATCAACGAAGCGGTGCAATCGCAGCACATCACGCCCGTCGCAACAGGTGATGACGCATCGCTGATGGCGGCGCTCAAGGATGTGGAACTGGTCATCGCTGCCGGTGCTGCGGGAGTTCGGCTCCTGCCTGCTGCTATTCGTAAGCAGTGCGAAACGCTTAAAGTCATGATCGATCTCAACGCGGTGCCACCCGAAGGCATCGAAGGCGTGAGTGTGATGGATAAGGAAAACTCGATCGATGGCGTCATCGCGTACGGCGCGATCGGCGTGGGCGGCACGAAAATGAAGATTCACAAAGCCGCCATCGCTTCGCTCTTTGAAGCTAATGATCGCGTTCTCGATGCGGAAGAAATTTACGCACTGGGTGAGAGACTTGCATAATTCAACTGAGGTAATTCAACTGTGACAATCCAACTTGAACGATGCAACATCTGATTCAACCATTCACATTGAATAATGCAGAAGCATCAACGTATTTACGAACGCATTCAAAAGCCCACCCACTGCCGCGAGTGGGTCTCCCAAGCGAGCAGCCTCATGCGAAATATTTTCATCATCATCACTTTCTTTTTTCTCACCACCGCCTGCGCCATCGCTGAGGAAGCACCGCTATCGCGCATCGCCTTGGGCTCTTGCGTTCGAGAAAACAAACCCGCGCCGATCTGGGACACCATCGTCACCACCAAGCCACAGATTTTTCTTTTCATCGGCGACAACATCTACGGCGACACGCAAGACATGGCCGTCATGCGAGCCAAATACGCCAAGCTCGGCGCGATGCCCGGTTACCAGGCTCTCAAAAAAACCTGCCCCATCTATGCCACCTGGGATGACCACGACTACGGTGTCAACGACGGCGGCGAAGAATATCCCATGCGCGATGCATCGCAAAAAGAGTTTCTCACCTTTTTTGAAGAGCCCAAGGATTCGCCGCGCTGGACAAGACCAGGTGTTTACGATTCCAAGATCATCGGCCCCGCCGGTAAACGCGTGCAGATCATCCTGCTCGATACGCGCTACTTCCGCAGTCCGCTCAAAGCCTTGCCCAAGCTTCAGCAGAGACCGGGCAAAGGGCCTTATATTCCCGATGAAAGTCCCAAGCTCACCATGCTCGGCCAGGCGCAATGGAAGTGGCTCGCGGAGGAACTCAAAAAGCCTGCCGAGGTACGCATCATCGCCTCCAGCGTGCAGGTCGTGCCCGAAGAACATGGCTGGGAATATTGGACGACCTTCCCGCTTGAACGCAAGCGTTTGCTCGCGCTCATCGGCGAAACGAAAGCGACAGGCGTCCTCTTCATCTCCGGCGATCGCCATCTTTCTGAAATCTCCCGCTTGCCCATCAGTGATCCCGCCAACGGCGCAGGCTATCCCATTTACGATCTGACCAGTTCCAGCCTGAATGTACCTTCGGGCGGCAATGCCGATGAAGCCAACAAACACCGCATCGGCTCCAACTACCGCAAGACCAACTTCGGCATCATCGACATCGACTGGTCCAGCGCTGACCCGACCATCCACCTGCAAGTGCGCGATGAAGAAGGCAAGCCCGCCTTGGAGCATCACGTGAAACTGAGCGAACTCCAAGCAAAGTAAATCCGCGATTGGGAACGATTCACATAGCCCCGGCCTTGGCCGGGGTAATCTCACGATACGGTAAGTCCCCCGGCTAAAGCCGGGGCTATATGGAATTCTCTAACTCCCTCTAACTCCTTAACAACTTCCCCCATGCCCATTCGCATCACCATCTGGAACGAGTTCGTTCACGAGAAATCCAACACCCTCGTGCAGCAGCATTACCCCGATGGCATCCACGCTGTCATCGCCGATGGCCTGCGCGCGAAGCTGGGCGATGCGGTGACGATCCGCACCGCGACACTCGATGAACCCGAGCATGGCCTTTCACAGGAAGTCATCGATAGCACTGATGTGCTGCTGTGGTGGGGGCACGCTGCTCATCAGCGCGTCAGCGATGAGGTCGTCACCCGTGTGCATCAGCGCGTGCTTGCCGGCATGGGCCTGATCGTGCTTCACAGCGGGCACCTCTCAAAAATCTTCGTCAAACTCATGGGCACCAGTTGCATGCTCCGCTGGCGCGAAGCGGGCGAGAAAGAACGGCTGTGGATCGTGAATCCTTCGCACCCGATCTGCGAAGGAATTGAAGAAGAATATTTCGAGCTGCCCGAGACCGAAATGTATGGCGAGTTTTTCGACATTCCGCAGCCCGATGATCTGCTCTTCATCTCCTGGTTCGAAGGCGGCGAAGTCTTCCGCTCCGGCTGCACCTTCACCCGCGGCAAAGGCAAAATCTTCTACTTCCGCCCCGGCCACGAAACGTATCCCATCTATCACAATGCTCACGTGCAACAGGTGATCGCTAGCGCAGTGAAATGGGCGCAGCCAACAGGCTCGAAGTATTTCGGCAACGGCAGAAAGATCGTCCCGCCGATCAGCCCGATCGCAACGCCATCGAACGAGAACGAAAATCTGCTTCAGGAAAAGTGACGACGGCGCGATCAACTTCACTTCGCCCCAACGGGGCATCAACAACCCAGCCCGGGGCAACGCCCCGGGTACGGCACGCCATGCGCCGATGACAGCGCGGACTCCATCATTCTCACGACCTTGCCGCAATCATCATGACGCTCTCATACTTGCCATTGCGATCCCCCGTCTCCCCATTTGGTTTTTCGCGCATTAACCGCTACGATTCCGCCCGTTTCATCCTTGCTTTTTCGACCTCTCCCGCTCGCCTCACCTACCCCACAAGCCCATGCCCAAACGCACCGACATCAAGACCATCCTCATCATCGGCTCGGGCCCCATCGTCATCGGCCAGGGCTGCGAATTCGATTACTCAGGCACGCAGGCCTGTAAAGCCCTGCGCGAGGAGGGCTATCAGGTTGTCCTCATCAATAGCAACCCCGCCACGATCATGACCGATCCCGAGATGGCGGACCGCACCTACATCGAACCGATCACGCCGCTGGCGGTCACGAAAATCATCGAGAAGGAAAAAGGCGGCAAATATAACATTGATGCACTGCTTCCGACGCTGGGCGGACAGACCGCGCTCAACTGTGCCTGCAAGCTTTGGGATGATGGCGTTCTGCAAAAGCACAATGTCGAGATGATCGGTGCCAATCGCGAAGTCATCTACCGCGCTGAGGATCGCAAAGCGTTCAAGGACATCGTCGAAGGCATCGGCCTGAAGATGCCCAAAGCCGCCACTGCGAACACCATAGAAGAGGCTTTCGTCGTTCTCGAAATGACCGGCTTACCCGCCATCATTCGCCCCGCCTTCACGCTCGGCGGCACCGGCGGCGGCATCGCTTACAACCGCGAAGAATTCGAAGACATCGTCAAGCGCGGCCTCGATGCCTCCATGACCAGTCAAGTCCTCATCGATCAGTCTGTGCTCGGCTGGAAGGAATACGAACTCGAAGTTATGCGCGATCACGATGACAATGTCGTCATCATCTGTGCCATCGAAAATTTCGACCCCATGGGCGTCCACACCGGCGACTCCATTACCGTCGCCCCCGCACAGACACTCACTGATCGCGAATATCAGCGCATGCGCGATGCCTCGCTCGCCATCATTCGCGCCATCGGCGTTGAGACCGGCGGCTGCAATATTCAGTTCGCCATCAATCCGAAACCCGACAGCGAAGAAGGCGACATGGTCGTCGTCGAAATGAACCCGCGCGTCTCGCGCTCTTCCGCTCTGGCATCGAAAGCGACTGGATTCCCCATTGCGAAAATCGCGGCGAAGCTTGCCGTCGGTTACACGATGTGGGAGTTGCCTAACGACATCACGAAGAAGACGGTCGCCTGTTTTGAGCCGACGATTGATTATGTCGTGACCAAGATTCCGCGCTGGACGTTTGAGAAGTTTCCCGAAGCGGATGAAACGCTGACCACGCAGATGAAGAGCGTGGGCGAGGCGATGTCGATTGGCCGTACGTTCAAGGAAAGTTTGCAAAAAGGCCTGCGCTCGATGGAAATCAAGCGCTACGGCCTGGGTCTGGATACACAAGATCACTGGCTCAATGGTGTGCGGGCGACGATCAAGTGGCTCAAGGAAGAACATCCTGCCGCGCTACCTGCGCTTCAGAAAGTGGCATCGAGTGTGACCGGCACCGGTAAAGCCACCGCGTATCAGGCGGTCGCTCTGATGTATCACGATCCCGAACTTGAAGCGAAGCTCACGCCCGCTGCCAAGTCGCAGCTTGATGTGCTCCTTCAGAGTCTGGGCGCAGGGCACGGTTCTGTGCAGCGCGAAGCGCTCGATCATCACAGCGGCGCTGAGCAACTGCTCGATTCGCAGTGGCCCATTGATGCGGAAAAACTTCAGCGCAAGCTCAATGTGCCTTCGCAAGGTCGCCTCTTCTACATTCGCTATGCGATGAAGATGGGCTGGTCGATTCAGCGAATCCATGAAGCGGCGATGATCGATCCGTGGTTCCTCGACCAGATCAAGCAGCTCGTTGATTTTGAGGAAGTGATCATCAGCTACGAGAAGCTTGAGGACATGCCGCGCGAAGTGCTTTTCCAGGCGAAGCAACTTGGCTACAGCGATGCGCAGCTTGCCCATTTTTTTCTGGGCTCGATGTCGCCTGACAATATTCTCAAGGTGCGAAAGCATCGTCAGCAGCTTCGCATTGCGACGGTTTACAAAATCGTTGATACCTGCGCGGGCGAGTTTGAAGCGGCGACGCCTTACTACTACTCGACGTATGAATCGCCGATCTGGCAGGTCGGCGTCGAAGGTGAATCAGGCGGCACCCCCGCAGTCTTCGATGATGAGATCCGCATCAGCGACAAGAAAAAAATCGTCATCCTCGGCGGCGGCCCCAATCGCATCGGCCAGGGTATCGAGTTCGATTACTGCTGCGTGCAAGCTGCGTTTGCAGCCGATGAACTGGGCTTCGAGTCGGTGATGATCAACTCGAATCCCGAAACGGTTTCAACCGACTACGACACCAGCGATCTGCTTTTCTTCGAGCCGCTGACGTTTGAAGATGTGCTCAACATCTGCGAGAAGCTCAACGGCAAACCGTTTGGCACGGACAAAGGCGGCCAGATCCACGGCGTCATCGTGCAGTTTGGCGGACAGACGCCGCTGAATCTTGCGCATGCTCTGGAGAAGGCGGGCGTGCCGATCATTGGTACGAGCGTCGATTCGATTGATCGTGCAGGTGACCGCGAACGCTTCCGCGAACTGGCCAAGAGCCTGGGCATTCGTCAGCCAGCAAATGGTATTGCTTTCAACGATGAAGAAGCGATCAAGATCGCCAATCAGATCGGCTATCCCGTGCTGGTTCGGCCGAGCTTTGTGCTGGGCGGCCGCGCGATGGAGACAGTGTTTGATGACAAGCAGCTCAAGCAGTTCTTCGCCATCGCACTGGGTGCGAGCGATCTGGCGGATCAGCCGATTCTGATTGATAAGTTTCTCGCGGAAGCGATTGAGTGTGATGTTGATGTCATCGCGGACTTCGGCAACGACGCCCCTGGAAGCGGCACCGCTCTGGTGTGCGGCGTGATGGAACACATCGAAGAGGCAGGCATTCACTCTGGCGACAGCGCTTGTGCGATTCAGCCATACTCGCTGCCGCCGCATGTCGTGGCGGATTTGAAAAAACATTCTCGGCAGCTCGCCGAGGCTTTGAGCGTGCGCGGCTTGATGAATGTGCAGTACGCCATCAAACGACCCGACCCCAAGACCGGCAGCGATTACGAAATCTACATCATCGAAGTAAATCCTCGTGCCTCGCGCACCGTGCCGTTTGTCAGCAAGGCGACGGGTGTGTCATGGGCACGCGTGGCTGCAAAAGTGATGGCGGGCAAATCGCTCAAAGAACTGGGCATCACCGAAGAACCGGCACCCAAGCATACGTCCGTGAAAGAGTCGGTTTTCCCCTTCAGCAAGTTCCCCGGCGTTGATGTGATCCTCGGCCCTGAGATGCGATCCACCGGCGAAGTCATGGGCATCGATGACAACTTCGCCATCGCCTTCGCCAAGAGTCAGATGGCGGCGGGCACATTCCTGCCCACCAGTGGCAAAGTGTTTGTTTCGGTGCGAGAAGCGGATAAGAAATCGATCGTCGATACGGTGCGGCGACTGCTCGCACTGGGCTTCTCCGTCATCACCACCAGCGGCACCCGCGCCTACCTCGAAGAGCAAGGCGTCAAGACCGAGCGCGTGAAAAAGATCAGCGAAGGTCGGCCAAACTGCATCGACATGATCAAGAATCACGAACTGGCACTGATCATCAACACGCCGACGAAGAAGGGACTCAACACCGATGAAGGCCGGTTGCGCTCGACAGCGGTGCGATTCAACGTGCCGATGGTCACGACGAGCACCGGAGCGGCGGCGGCAGTGATGGCGATGGAAGCGCTCAAGGCGGGCGGGTGGAACGTGCGAGCGCTACAGGATTATTTCGCCTGATGCAGTTGGCTGATGCATTGACATCTTCATCAGCGTCAGCAGTCACCACGCGATGCCAGGCGCGATAAGTCAATCGCGCCGATGGGGTCAGGCGTTGTCGCAGTCCACGAACATATCTTTGTCATTTTCGCACAGCGATGCGGGATCGATGCCTAGGGTCTGGAGCAAGCCGGGGTCCATCGCGAACTGACCGCCGCACAGGAAAGCCCCGTCCGAAATCTCGCGGCAGTGGCGAATGATGATCGTCTTCTGCCCCACCATATAGTTATGGATCAGGAACTGCACGCGCCAGAGCGTGCCGATCTCGATGGGTTGGTTGGTGAGGAAGCCCAAGCCCCCGATGGAGATATCGCGCAGCTGTACGCGCAGGTTCGTGACTTCGAGCGAACCATCTTCCAGAGTCTGGAGAATAGCTTCGCCGCGCAGGCTCTTACGCACATACTGCCGCTTACCGGCAACCTCCGGCTGCTGCGAGCGCCTTTCGATGTCGCAAAGCGCCGAAAGAACTGCTTTTGGATTGACGACCGAGTTCGAACTTACCATTGGCAAGTGCTCCTGCGCCTCACGATGCCAGCCCAACCGGCCGGCACCATAAAGAATTCGGACCCCCACTTGACAAGATATGTATCGTCAGAGTTTCCTTGTTACATCAATGACTTAGGGGGCGGGATATACCCCATTCCTGAATTTACCAAGGGAATTCCCTCGCGTCGCTCACTTCCGCAAGCAGCGTCAAACTTCATTGAAAGGTGCATTTCCGAAGTTCCAATAAAAAACCTTCCCGAATAGTGGGAAGGCTTGATCGTTGCAAATTAATCGTCGGTCAGGCTCAGAACAACGGCCCAAACAGCGACAGCTCAAATCAGGGAATCGGATAAACGCTCATGTGCAGGGGCTGATGGATGAGCCAGAGGCGATCCCAATCATCGACCGCCTGACGCATCGTGGTGTTCAAGGAGCGGACAATTTGGTTCTGCCGTTGCTCGGGCGTATAAGCGATCGACTCCATCTCAGGGGTCGGACGCATACGGACACTGCGGCCAGTGATTTCATCGCTGGCACAGCCACCCGCAAGGATCATCACGGTCAGCGTTACCATCACCAGAGTTCGAGTAAGCCAAGTAGTATTCATCAGAACCACCTCGATAAGAATGGGTAAGAACTTGACTTCCAGATTGTCGCCAAGTCAGGGCCAATTGTCAAATGAAAGATTCACAGTCGCAGGGCCAGCATATTTAGCCGTTCGCCTTGGCGAACGAAGTGAGCAGTGGCCTTTTCTGACTTCTGACCTCTGACCTCTGACCTCTGACTTCTGATCACTTAAACGCTTCAGGCCCTTCGACCTTGGCCTTGGGAGCCGTGGCGGGAATCAGGCTGGTGTCTTCACCAGCGGTGGCGATGGGCGAAGCGGCGGCGGCCATCGGGAAGAGGAAAATCTCAACACGGCGGTTCAGAGCCGAGCCTTTGGGACCATTGGAAGCCACCGGTGCAAACTCGCCGCGACCTGCGATTTCCAAACGCGTCGGAGCAACGCCTGACCTCTGAAGCACATCCTTCACCGAGATCGAGCGGAACGCGCTCAGGCCCCAGTTGTCGCCGAAGCGCTTGACATTCACCGGGTTGGTCACCGGCACGTTGTCGGTGTGGCCGACGATGCGAACGCCGTAGCGAGCAGCATCAGCACGGTTGATGATCGACGCCAGCTTCTGGAGCGCCGATGTGCCATTGGCGCTGATCTCCGTTGAACCCAGCGCGAAGGTCAGGTCGCTCTTGAGCTTGACCATGCCTCGGCGAGAGTCGTATTCCATCAGCTCCGGATTGGCAGCGGCGAGATTCATCAGAGCCTGATCCAAACCCTGCGGCAGAGGACCAGCAAATTCCAGCGGCTGCGAGCCTAATTTCGCCAGGTCTTCGCGGGCACGGTCCAGCGCTGCCTGAAGCGCATCGCGATCGCTCTTGAGTTTTTCAATGAAGGCCACAGTTTCCGCGCTGGGGCCGCCCGGACCTGCCGAGCGAATTGCTCGCAGCTCGGCATCGAGTGCAGAAATCTTTTCCTGAAGATCGACGATCTGTTCCTGCGATCGGCGTTCCTTGGTGACCAGCGCATCGTACTGCCCTTGCGACACACAGCCGCCGGTGAACAATGTCGCCGTGAGACCTGCGATACCTAAAATGAAAGCCTTGGTTGACATCCCTGTCATGGTGGTGCTCCTGCTTGAAGAATTGATTGTCGTGAAAACCGAACTGATACTAATCGACTAGATTACCGAGGTTGCGTGAAAATGCAAGAGGCAACATGCAATTACGGGCCAAAAAATACAAGAATATACTCGGGCAGCGAAAGCAGCATGAAAACGTAATGAGCCGCGACTCAACGAGTCGCGGACGCCTACGGCCTTAAAGGAGTATTCTTCGCGCAATGCTTCTTGGTCATCGAAGTCTCCCACGTCACAGGATTTCTTCACGGGTCTTCCATGTTAATGAACACGCAACGATTACCCAGACGTCCGCGACTCGCTCAAGTCGCGGCTCAATCGCACAGAGACTATCGTGACCTGTGATGATTGATGATGCGCTCATTCTCTACCGCGCTGCTGCCGTGCGCGACTCACTCGACACCAACGCAAGGCCAGGGGCTGTGGCGGTGCGCGGTCGCATGATCCTCGCCGCAGGTGATGAGACGAGCGTGCTACGTGAGGTCGGCAAACCTGATCGCATCATCGATCTCGGCGATGTGCTGCTCATGCCCAGCATGGTCAACGCCCATGCCCATCTCGATCTCACCCATCAGCCTCGCGTACCCTACAACGGCAACTTCATCGACTGGCTCAAAGGCGTCATTCAATCGCGCGTCACCGATGAACACGCCATCACCGCTGCCGTGCACGATGGTCTTCGCATGTCGTACGAAAGTGGCGTGCGCGGCCTGGCAGACATCGCAGGTTCCCCCGCGGCACTACGCGCCCTGCTTCTTTCGCCACACGACTATGACTTGCTCGGCCAGGGCTTCCTCGAAGTCACCGGCTTCGGTAAACGTGGACTTGAAGCAGCCAAGGCCGGCGGCGAACTGCTCAAACACTATCGCATTGAGGATGACGAGATTCATCTTCATAGACAGGGAGGAGCCAGCGCTTTCTTCACCGGCCTTGAGCCACACGCCCCCTACTCCACCGGACGCGAAGCGTATCAATATGCAACGACACAGCTCTGCTGCTCCACCCATCTGGCCGAGACGCTTGAAGAGGCGCAGTTTGTCCGCGATGCCACCGGCCCGTTTGCCGACCTGCTGAAAAGGCTTGGAAAATGGGACGATTCCATCCAGCCGCAAGGCGTCAGCCCTGTGCAATACCTTCGCCCGCATTTTGAAGAAAGCAAAGCACTCGATAAACCTCGATGGCTCGTCGCCCACTGCAACTATGTTGATGATGCAGACATTCAGACACTTGCTGACACGCAGACGAGCGTTGCCTACTGCCCTGTGGCCAGTGACTACTTTCATCATCGCAATCACCGCTACCGCGATATGCTCGAGGCAGGTGTGAATGTTTGCCTGGGCACCGACTCGATCATCTGTCAGCCTGAAGAGGAACCGCAGCCGCTTTCCATCCTCGCGCAGATGCGGCATCTGTATCGGCGTGATCAGACTGATCCTGCGCAGCTCCTGCGCATGGCGACCAACAACGGTGCCGTTGCGATCGGCGAGAGAATCGTGATTGGCATGCTCAGGCCCGGCAGGAACGACAACTTCACCGCCGTTCGCTTTGATCCGCACGATGAAACCGATCCCCTGATTCAAGTGCTGCTCAATCACGAACCTGCGTTAAGCATCGGCCCATCAAGATAAATCGCTGCCTTATCAGAGCCGGACTTTGCAAGTCCGGACAGCTTCACGCAGGGGACGCACCAGGTAAAAAGTTGATCGCCCACGCAGAAGCGGCTCGCTGCGGCATTGAGCCTTGCGAACCGTCCGGGTTCACAGAACCTGGCTCTGAAAAGCAACAAAACCCGGCACCAAAAATCTTCCACTACACTCCACGCATGCAACGCATGGAACGCATCGATCGCCTCCTCTCCAATCGCGGCTACTGCACGCGCTCTACCGTCTGGCGTTTCCTTAGAGAACATACCGTGCTGGGCGGCATCGAAAGGCTTGAGCGCGAGAATGAACGCGTCGTTCCTGAAGAAGTCACTGTCGATGGCGACAAACTAGATCCGCCGCGACTTGTCGTTCTCTGTCACAAACCGCTGGGCCTGATCTGCTCGCATGATGAAGAGGAAGGCCCACTCATTTACGATCTTTTTCCGCAGCGCTGGCGTCAGCGCAAGCCGCAGCTTTGTACCGTCGGCCGGCTCGATAAAGACACCTCGGGCTTACTCATTCTCACTGACGATGGCCAACTTTTACACCGCCTGATTTCGCCCAGATACCACGTGCCTCGCACCTACCTCGTCACCACGCAGGAGCCTTTGCGCGGCGACGAAGCGGAACTCTTCGCCGCTGGCACGATGTGTTTTGATGATGACCCCAAGCCGCTATTGCCCGCAGAAATGCAAGTGATCGGCAGCCACAACGCCCAACTCATTTTGCACGAAGGACGCTATCACCAGGTGCGTCGCATGTTTGAAGCAACGGGCAATCACGTCGCCGAACTTCACCGTGAGAGACTGGGCGACATGACACTGGGCGAGCTTGAGCCAGGCCAGTGGCGACTCATGAGCGATGAAGAAATCACCGCGATCACACCAGAGAAGATCAAAGGCAAGCGGTGAGCCGCGACTCAACGAGTCGCGGACGCTAACGAACTGAAGGAGTATTCTTAGCGCAATCATTCATCGGCGACGACGTGCGCGGCCGCAGTTCGTGATCGTCGAATCACCGCGCGAAAGACCACGCAGGTGGCGCTGACGTCCGCGACTCGTTGAGTCGCGGCTCATGAAAGCATCTCACAAAAAAAACACCGCCCTTGCGGTACGGTGCTTCACAGATGCGTCGAGTGAATAAAAACCCAATGGGAAACTCATGCAGCGCGGCGCTGCTCCATCGGCATGACCCTGCCGATGGGTGATGTCTCCTGAGCGGCGGCAATCGCCTTCTCTTTTCTAAAGCGACCGCGCAGGTTGTATTTCAAAATACATCGCAGTGCGGAAAAGCCATCTTTCCAGTTGATTTTCTTGCCTTCTTCATATGTGCGCCCCGCGTAGCTCACAGGCACTTCATAGATGCGAGCCTTGAGGCGGGACACCTTCGCGGTCATCTCCGGCTCAAATCCAAAACGATTTTCTTCCAGTGTGACCTGATCGAGAATCTCACGCGTGAACAGCTTGTAGCAGCATTCCATGTCGGTCAGATTCAGATTGCTGAGCATGTTGCTGAGCGTGGTGAGAAACTTGTTGCCCAAGGAATGCCAGTAGTAAAGCACACGATGCGTCTCGCCGCAGAAGCGCGAGCCAAACACTGCATCAGCACGGCCATCGAGGATGGGCGCCAGTAGCTGCGGATATTCTTCGGGTGCGTATTCGAGATCAGCATCCTGCACCATGATGATGTCGCCCGTCGCATGTTCAAAGCCCGTGCGAAGAGCAGCGCCTTTGCCACGATTCACTTCATGAAAGCAGATCGTCAGATCGCTGCGGCGATCATTAAGCTCACGCAGTACCTCACGCGTGCCATCGGTGGAACAATCATCAATCAGCACAATCTGCCTTCGCACACCGGCAGGTAGTTGCACCGCTTCCACGCGATCAAGCACGATCGGCAGCAGCTCGCGCTCGTTGTAAACAGGCATCACAATGCTGAGAGTTTTGGTCTTCATTTCACAGTTTCCTTGCGGGAAATATCGCGGAAAACATCCGCTTACATTTTCGTTATCGACCTGACCGTAGCCCGACTTCACTACAACCGGCACAATCGGCACAGATGGATTAAGTCGGATATGCGGAGGGCCGAATAGAAAGGAGTGGCGACGCGACGAGCGTTATCTGTTTCTGCTTAACCAAGAGATTCCCATGCAACTGAGCCAACGCACATTCATCATCGCGCTCGCTTCGATCTTCTTCATCGCACTAGGCCTTCGCATCGGTCTGGCGGCGAAGTTCGTCGGCCTGGACAGTCCGCCTGATCTCTGGGCCAATCCTGATCAGTTCGACTATGAATGGGGCGCGTATCAGATCACGCAAGGCAACGGCCTGGTCAATAGCGATGGCACGCAGACCGCTCGCCGTACTCCGGGCACTGCGCTGTCACTCGCACCTGCTTACGCGCTGTTTGGTCGCTCCTTTACTGCGGGTCGCATCTGGTTTTGCCTCATCTCGGCAGCGACGTGTCTGGCGGTGGCTTGGGTGGCGTATCAACTGGCGGGGCAAATCGCGGCACTGCTAGCGGCGGCGCTACTGGCGATTTATCCCGGCCACGCTTATTACGCCATGCACTTTGTCAGCGAGGTGCCTTACGCGCTCTACATCACACTGGGCACCGCGCTTTCGATTCAAGCATGGCGCACTGGAAACAAATGGACCATGATCGGCGCTGGCGCGATGTGGGCTTTTGCCACGCACTGTCGTCCGCAGCTTGTGCTGCTGGCTCCGATTGCTCTCGTGGTGATCATCGCGATGGTGCGTAAGCTCGACCGCGCCACCTGGCTTAATGCGATGCGCCACTGGGCGGTGCAGGCGTGCGTGTTCAGCGCACTCATCGCACCCTGGCTGATCCGCAATGCGGTCGTCGTCGGCAAGCCCTCGCTCACCACCATCGCAGGTCACGGCCACTGGGGCAGCCACAATCCTCTCACCTTCAACGATCCCGCAGTACGCGGCGACTGGATTCGCATCAGCGACCTCGAACGGCGCTTTGGCCAACTGCCTCAAGGCGAAGTCGCCAAGGATGCGGAAGCCACCAAGCGCGGCTGGGATTCGATCGTGGCCAATCTGCCGCGCCTGCCGCAGATCGTGATCTACAAGCTCGCACGATTCTTCACGCCTTTCCTCGACACGCCCAACAAGCTCGTCCGCTGGGCCTTCGCTATCTCATGGATCGCCATCGTTCCGCTCATCATCGTCGGAGCGCGCCAGTCATGGCTCCACAACCGCGAGGGCCTGTTCATCTTCACGCTGCCCATCCTCGCCACAGTCGCCACCGTCGTGCTCTTCTATGGCTCGATCCGCTTCCGTGATTCGATCGCTCCGCTTTGCGTCACCCTCGCAGGCATCGGCGCTGCTCGCATCGCTTGCATCTTCGTGAAGTCGCAGTCGCCCATCAGTGATGCAGATGCGACGGATGCGAGTGGCCCGATCGCGATGCCCAGTGCTGATCAGCGGCGCGCTGCGTGATCATGAATATGAATATGAAATTTGAGATTGAGATTTGAAATTTGAGATTGAGGCTGATGACTCACACCCTCACCGCAATGCGCTGACAGATATGTCCCAGCGCATCAACGGCGAATCGCACATCCTGCACTGTCAAGAACGGCCCGAAGCTCAGGCGCGTCATGCCGCCGATTTCGTGAGTGCCAAAGGTCTTGTGTGCCAGGGGTGCACAGTGGATGCCTGAGCGTGTGAGGATGCCGTATTCTTTTTCGAGCAGGTCGCTCAAAGCCTGTGGCTGCTGAATGTCGGGTTGGCCTTCGATGCGAACGCTGAACACGCCGCAGCGATTTTTGATGCCTTGCGGACCATAGAGCGTCAGGCCGGGCATCTCGCCTTCTTCCATCGCGCCGATGAAGGCACGCATCAGATCCTGCTCGTGCTTCCAGAGGCTGTCGATGCCTTTGTCGAGAATCCATTTCACGCCTGCGCTCAGCCCGATGATGCCGATGGCGTTGTGACTGCCAGACTCAAAACGATCGGGCAGAAACGTCGGCTGCGTGTCATTTTCACTGATCGAACCCGTGCCCCCTTCGCGCACCGTGGTCATGCGATCTTCAACCCCCGGCCGAATGTAAAGCCCACCCGTGCCCAGCGGCCCGAGCAGTCCCTTGTGGCCAGGGAAAGCAAGCAGGTCCACAAAATCATCTTCAACATTGAGCGGCACATGCCCCATCGTCTGCGCTGCATCCACAACAAAAGGAATGTCATGTCCGCGCGCGATTTTTCCAATCTCGCCAATGGGCTGCACCGTGCCCGTCACATTCGACCCATGCACCACCGCAATCAGTTTCGTATCAGGACGAATCGCTTTGCGAATGTCATCAGGATCAACGAGCCCCGTCTGCGGATCGCACATGATCCGCGACTGCTCCACGCCGATCTGATCCGCCAGCGCGTTGTAGGGACGCAGCACGGAATTGTGATCGAGCCAGGTGGTGATGATGTGGCCTTTGTCGCTGGTGGTTGACGCCAGGAGAATGCCGCGAATCGCCAGGTTCAAAGCATCGGTGGTGTTGAGCGTGAAAATGATCTGCTCAGGCTTGGCCACATCTGCGCCGATGAGTTGGCACAGTCGCTGGCGGCACTCAAGCATTAACCGACCTGCCTCGCGCGCCTCGGCATAGGCACCGCGCCCGGGGCTGGCACCCAGTTCCGTGGCGAAGTGCAACATCGCCTGATGCACCGCGCTCGGCTTGGGAAAGCTGGTGGCGGCATTGTCCATATAAATGCGCTGCGAAACGGCCAAGGCTAAACCTCCTTTTGCTGTCGTCATCTTAACAGGTCAAACTCAAGCGACGCCTCAAAACCATGTCCGACACCCATACTCCAAAATCGATCTTGTCTACCCCCCTCCATTTTTTTTCTTCAAATTTTCACTTAAGCCGTTGTAAATATTATGTTTACGCAATGTCTACCCCATGTCTATTAGACATCAAACCCTTATTATTTCGCTAAAAA
>CAZYQL010000016.1:0-39453 GCA_964650055.1 uncultured Phycisphaeraceae bacterium
AGCGGTTTTGTAAACCGCAGGTCACCGGTTCGAGTCCGGTAGGTGGCTTTTTATTTCGTTTGACCGTTGCAGTTGTGGCCACGGGACTTCGTGAATTCAATGGAAGTTCCGTTGCTTTTGCAACAGCGAGTTTCCACTGCGGCCGATGTCGCGGATCGATTGCACCAGTACGTGCACCACCTGGCCGGCGGTGGAGTCGCGCTCGATGGTGCCATTGGCGATGATGATCTGACTGTGCGCTGCGGCTTTGCGGAAGCGTTCGAAGATGCGGGCGCGGACGATCAGGTTGGCGATGCCTGTCTCATCCTCGAGCGTCATGAAGACGATGCCTGAAGCGGTGCCCGGACGCTGACGCACGAGCACGAGGCCTGCCACCTGCACGCGGCTGCCGGTCGGACATTTCACAGGATCGCCAAGATCAACATGAAGCGTCACGCCCATCGCGTCAAGCCTGCTGCGAAGGAACGACATCGGGTGAGCCTTGAGCGAGAGATTTGTCGTCATGTAATCATGCAGCACCTGATGCGAATCAGAAACCGCCGGCAGATGCGGATCATCTTCCACTTCATCCGCGCCACCAATGGATTCATCAAAGAGCGGCAGATGTGCATCATGCAGATTGCGCACCTGCCACAAGGCACGCTGACGATCAACGCCCATCGATCCAAAAGCATCTGCGCTGGCCAGGCGACGCATCGTGGCTGTGGGGATCGAAGCTGCACGCCAGAGCGACTGAATGTCACGAAAAAAACCTTGCTGCATCACCGTTTCACGTAGGCGACATGCATCTTCTTCGCGAAGGCCTTTGACCAGTCGCATGCCCAGACGAATGGCGGGATTCATTTGATCAGTATTTGCTGATGCCGTTGCGTCATATTCGAGCGTGCAATCCCATGCGCTGTGATTGACATCGATGGGCCGAACCTGAATGTGATGATCGCGCACATCCTGCACGATCTGAGCCGGGGCATAAAAACCCATCGGCTGACTGTTGATCAGTGCCGCCGCGAAGAGGGCAGGGTGATGACATTTGAGCCAGCAGGAGACATAAACGATCAGTGCGAAACTGGCTGAATGCGACTCAGGAAACCCATATTCGCCAAAGCCTTTGATCTGTTCGAAGCAGCGCTGGGCGAACTCGAGTTCGTAGCCGCGCGCGAGCATGCCTGTGATGATTTTTTCGCCGAACTGAACGATGAGATGTCCCTTGCGTTTCCATGCTGCCATCGAGCGCCGCAGCGCATCAGCTTCGCCGACGGTGAAGCCTGCCGCCTTCACCGCCATCGCCATCGCTTGTTCCTGAAACAGCGGCACGCCCAGCGTTCTTTCGAGCACTTCCCGAATCGCTTCACTGGGATAACTCACCGCCTCCTCACCCGTTCGGCGGCGCAGATAAGGATGCACCATGCCTCCTTGAATGGGGCCTGGCCGAACGATGGCGACTTCGATGACCAGATCGTAAAAACAGCGTGGCCTCAGGCGCGGAAGCATCGACATCTGAGCGCGTGATTCAATCTGAAAAACGCCCAGCGTGTCCGCTTTGCAGATCATGTCATAAACCGCAGGATCCTCCGCAGGAATCGTGTGCATGTCGTAGCGCGGGCCATCATGCTGCGCGATGAGGTCAAAACATTTTCGCACACAGGTGAGCATGCCTAGGGCGAGCACATCGACTTTGAGAATGCCCAAGGCATCGATGTCGTCCTTGTCCCACTCGATGATGGTGCGATCCTGCATCGCAGCGTTTTCGATGGGCACGGTTTCGCACAGCGGACGATCGGTGAGCACGAAGCCGCCCACGTGTTGAGATAGATGGCGAGGGAAGCCCAGGATCTGCTGCACGAGAAAACAAAGGCGGATGAAGATCGGATCATCAGGATTAAAACCAAGCTCGCGCAGCTGCGAAGATTGAATTCCTTTTGCGTCAAACCATTCGTGATGCTTGGCGAGGCGATCGACGCAATCGAGTGATAGCCCGAGTGCTTTGCCGACATCGCGGATCGCCGATCGGCTGCGATAGGTGATGACCTCGGCGGTGAGTGCGGCGCGGTGGCGGCCGTACTTGCCGTAGATGTACTGAATGACTTCCTCTCGCCTTTCGTGTTCGAAATCGACATCGATATCCGGCGGCTCATCGCGTTCCTTGCTGATGAAGCGCTCAAAGAGCAGCGTGAAACGAGCGGGATCAACTTCGGTGATGCCCAGACAGAAACAGACGGCTGAGTTGGCCGCAGCGCCGCGTCCCTGACAGAGAATGCCGCGCCCTCTGGCGAAGGCGACGATGTCATGAACCGTCAGAAAATAGTGCGGGTAATCAAGCTCCGCGATGAGTTTCAGTTCATGTTTGAGTTGCTCACGAACGGCAGGCGGAATCGAAGAACAAGAAATCGCCGAGTCAGCAGTGGCATCACTCTTCTGATCTCTGACTTCTGACCTCTGACCTCTGCTTTCTGACCTCTGACTTCTGATCTCTGACTTCTGTTCTCTGTCCTCATATTTCTCCGCAGCACCGGCCCACACCAGTTCTGTCAGATGCTCCATCGGCGACTTGCCGGTCGGACAGGTTTCGTGCGGATATTCGTAGCGCAGCTCATCGAGACTGAATGCGCTGGCGCGATCGAGAATCGACACACTACGAGTGATAGCCTGCGGATGATGCGCGAACAGGCGATGCATTTCATCAGGCGATTTGAGATGAGCTTCCGCATTGGGCTTCAGCAAAAAACCAGCCTGATCCACCGTCACGCCATGACGAATGCAGGTGAGTATGTCGTGCAGAGGCTTGCGACTGGGTGCGTGATAGTGCACATCATTCGTGGCAGCCAGCGGAATCGAAACATGATCCGAAAGGGCGATCAGGTGGTGCAGATATTCACGATCTTGGCCATCGAAAGCGATGGCGGCCGCGATGGAAAGTCGATCTTGCGTGAAGACCGATTTCAAGCCGACGAGAACATCGAGGAAGTGATCATCCACCGGCAACGGCGGGGCGGGTGGAATCACCACAGCGAGCAGGCCATCGTGAAAATCGAAAAGATCGTGCAGCGTCAGATGACACTTACCCTTGCTGCTGCGCAGCTTGCCGCGGGTCAGAAGCTGACAGAGATTGGCGTAAGCTTCGCGGTGCGTGGGATAGACGAGGATGGAAACGAAGCGAGATTCAACATCGCAGATCACCTCAAGCCTGCATCCGATCGCCAGAGGCAGGCCAGCCTCCTTCGCCGCCACATGCATGCGCACCGCACCGGCCAACGAATTAGTATCCGTGATGGCGATGCCTCGGTAGCCCAGTTCGGCTGCACGCTGGGCCAGTTCCTCCGCATGCGAAGCGCCGGTGAGAAAGGTGAAATTGGTGGTGGCCTGAATCTCTGCATATGACAACACGCCTGGTGTGTGATGATGCAACACACCGTCGATCCGTCGATGCGGATGGGGCACGTGTTTGGATGAAGGAAGATCAGGCATGAGGCAGCATCACGAAAACAGAAAAAGAATCACGCCCACCAGCCATGTGCAAACCACCGGCAAGACCGCGCATCGCGAAACAGCCAGAGGTGCAGCCCCGTGTGCAATCGCACCGCAAAATAATCACGGCTGCCCGTCGGCTCGCGCCACCACTGACTGGTCAATCGCTCAGGGCCTCGGCACGACTCAACACGCAGCGACTGCCCGCGCCACTGCACCAGCGACACCGGACCATCAGGCGTCAGCGCGTGAACCGCAATCGGCTCAGGTGAATCGAAAAGCTGTGTGGGACGATCGTGCGAAGTGATGCGGGCCGGGCTTGTTAATGGCGGATGATCCACTGGCACCAGCCGTGCTGCTCGCTCAGGCAGATGCGATTCCATCGGCTCCAGTTGTGTGACATGGTCAGGCCCCAGCCGATGTACCAGCACATCCATCAGGCGGGCGCGCTCTTGTTCACTGATCGCTTCATTCATCGGCGCTGCGCCATCGCACGTACTCCACTGCGGATGATGTAACTGATGATGTGCCACCTTCGCCACGCTGATGGCGCGAAGTTCGAGCATCTCCACACCATGCCCGACATTGGCTCGCTCCAGATGCGGGCTCAGCAGTTGCCAAAGATGACGAGCATCGCGCGTTGGCCGACTTACTGAAAGCGGAATGAGCACGACATCGGCTTCGTAACGATGCAACGTCATCTGCAAAGAGAGCACGCCTGATTCCAGTTGATGCAGCTTCTGAGTGAAATCGTCAAGCAGTTGCCGCGTGGCCAGGGCGATTGTCTTCGCATCTCGCACCGGGCCTTCAAAGGATCGCTGCGCGATCACTGCCTGTGGTACGCGCATGGGATCGATCGTTTCCATCGCCAGTCCCAGCGCCTGATCGATGCGCAGCATCAGATCCTCACTGAAGCGGGAAGGCAGCAGCCGGCGAGGAATGCTCAGTAGCTGACCGATGTGACGAACAGCCACTTCGCGCAGGTTGTCGGCTGTTTCTTCATCCAGTCGCAAAGCTTCCACAGGCAGTGGCGAAAGGGCGGCAGGAATCTGATCAAGCCTGTCAATGATGCGGCGATGTGGATCGCCATGGTGCGCTAGTGCCCAAGCTGCGCCAAAGGTCGGAGCGATGGCGACCAAGGCGGTGAATTTCAATTGTGCCAGTGCTTGAATGAGCTGCGTGATGAGCTTCTGTTCACCTTGATAAAGATGGGCGCAGCCGGTGACATCCATGAGCAGACCATCCTCGCCATCGGGCTGAACCTTCGGGGCAAAGCGTGTGGCCCAGCGCGCCAGGCGAGCCAGCGATTGACGATCGCGCTGCGGATCGTGTTCATGCACACAAGGTTCATCTGCCTCCTGATGCGCCATCGGATGTGCAGGCAGCAGTGCCCGGGCGTGTGCCAGCGTCATGCCCGGTTTCACACCCGCTTTCATCGCCAGCGCACAGGTCCTCACCACCAGTTGCCGATGAGCGACCGTGCGCACGATCAGCACGCAGCGACTGCGATCAGGCGAACTGCTTCTGCGCTGTCGCCGTTGTACTGCCCACCACGGCAGGTAAAGAGATAAGGCCCTGACCATGATGCCACTCCACGAGACCACGTGCCGTCTGCGACGGCCAGGTCACGTTTAATCTTTCTGATCCTGACGTCGCGCCTTCCACCACCGATCCATTCATCAATCGTCCTTCTTTGCCCCGCAAAAGTTCAACGGACCAGCAAGGCCGATCGCGACTGAACTGGCCACCTTCGCCACCTTCGCCAGCCGATCTGCCATGTCGCACCAGCCATCGGTAGGCTGCTGCGGATCGCTGCTTCATTTCGTGCGATGGTCGCGCTAAGAGCGCCAGCGCCCGGCCAGCCTCGGCAGCCAGTTGCAGTCGGCGCGTGGCGGGCAGCGTCAGGCCCGAGCCATCAGCGATCACTGCGGTGACGGCCTTGCTGCGCAGGGCCAGGTCAATCGCCCACACGCGATCGGCCATGCTTTGTGTTTGCACCATCACGCTGTCGCCGATCACCGCCGCAGGCAGGCTCGCGCCATAAGGCCACACGGCTGAGCCGATCCAGATCACCAGCCCGCCGCCGCTACTCCAAGCCTTGATCGCGCCTTCCATCAGCATCGCCATCGCAGGCACCCAGATGGTTCTCTCTGCTCGCCCTTGCGGTTCTTCTGTTTTCAGTGGCGACGTCACACCCAACCATTCATGCAGTCGTCGCCGCGGCAAAAGGCCCGCCGCTGTCGCCACCGCCTTGGCATCCTCTTCACCCTCAGGACGCCAGGCTTGACTGACCTCGCGCAATCGCTGCGACAACGCTTCGAGTTGTTCTCTCGGTAGTTTCATTTGATTGGTAATTGTTAGGGTACTGGAAAGTCGCTCGTCAGTCAATGGAGATGTTGGAGTTCAACCATCCCTTTGGTCAATCTCCCCGAGTCTGCCTATGATTGCAGCAATACGTAGGTCCATCGGGCCAAACGGCCGCTGGATCGAAATGGCTCGCCTCTTTAGGCAGGTCAAAACCCGTTGTATTTGGCTGTTTTATGAAAGGCGTAAGATTCGGGTTAGCCTGCGGTTGCACGAACCGCCCCTGTGCTGTTAAATTAGTGTAGAGATTCCCGCTCAGGCCCGTGCCTTTTGTACGTTGGCGGGAGAGGGTTCGACGTGAGCGTCGGACTTTATTCACCCCCTGGCGCGCTGCCGCTCGCTGGGTCCCCGGCTGGGATTAAGTCCGGTATCAGAATCTGCCATGATTGCTACCAAACGCTCCGAAGACATCGCGACCGAATCGTACCTCGCAATCGCCCCCGGCGATCGCCCGGACCCCGCGTCCTATCTGCGACTGGGCCGCTATACCTTTAAGCCCGCCGAGACGGCTGACGAGTACGCACAGGTTCACCGGCTCAACTACAAAACCTTCGTCCGCGAACTGCCTCAGCACAGCGATCCTGGTGAAGAGCAGCTCGTGGATAAGTTCCACGATCGCAACACCTACTTCGTCGCCATGTACGAAGACCGCGTCGTCGGCATGATCTCGGGCCACGATCAGGCTCCCTTTTCCGTTGCTGACAAAATGAGCGACAAGCGGCAGCTTTCGCTGCTTGGCCCGCGTCCTTTTGAAGTGCGACTCCTTGCCGTCGAGCCTGAGCATCGTCATCGCTATGTTGTCACCGGCCTCATGTGGGCCATCTTCCGTTATGCCGAAGACGCGGGCTATTCCCACCTGCTCATCTCCGGCGTCGCTGACAAGAGCGGCATGTACGAAAAGCTCGGATTCCTTCCACTGGGCCAGGGCGTAACCAGTGGCGCGGTGACCTTCATTCCGATGTGGTGCGACATTCGCCGAATGCGCGATCACGTCAGCGCCATCGAAGGCCGACTGGAAAAACGTGCACAGTCCGCGCCTGCGGTGCAGATGCCCGAGGTCGAGCCGGAAGTCCAGCCGATGTCGATGATGCCTGGCCCGGCTCATCTTTCAGCGAAGGTTGCAGAGGCTTTTGCTAAGCCGATGATGTCCCATCGCGGCCTGCGCTTTGCGGAAATCTTCGGCGGCATCCGTTCACGTCTTTTCGATCTCACCGGGCAGCCAGCTGCGCTCTTTGTCGGCAGCGGCACGCTCGCCAATGAAGTCGTCGGTGCGACGCTGGGTGCGGATCGTTCGCTCAAGCGCGGCCTCATGTTTATCAATGGTGAATTCGGCCGTCGCCTGGTCAATCAGGCCAAGCGCGCTCGTTTGAACTTCGATCAGATGGAATGGGAATGGGGCAGCCCGTGGAACCTGTCGGAGATTGAAGAGACCCTCGAAGAAAATCCTGACATCAACTGGATCTGGACTGTTCACCTCGAATCATCCACCGGCCTTCTCAATAATGTGCCCGGCCTCGTCGCCCTTGCGAAACAGCGTGGCATCAAAGTCTGCCTCGATTGCGTCAGCGGCATTGGCTCAGTGCCCATGGACCTGCGCGATGTTTACATGACCTCGGGTGTGTCCAACAAATCGCTCGGCGCTGTCGCGGGTATTTCGATGGTCTTCGCCAATCCGACAACGCTCGATAGCGTGGATCAGTCGGTGGTGCCTGCTTATCTCGATCTGGTGGAGAGCCTGAAGGTGCCTGGCCCGCGCTTTACGTTTCCTTCGCCGCCGATTTTCGCACTGTTGGAATCGCTCGAGGAATACGCCACGCCTGAAGCTCGTGCCAGGACGTTTGATCGCTACGTGCAGATGGGCCATTACATCCGCACAGAGCTGCGCGCACTGGGCCTGCCGCCGCTGGTCAGCGATGAACTTTCGTCGCCTGTGGTGACCACCTTCAGCCCACCCGCCGGCCTGACCGCCGACGCCTTCATTCAGCGCTGCCTCGACTGGGGCTACCAGATCGGTGGCGAATCCGGCTACCTGCGCCAGAAAAACTGGCTGCAACTGGCGACCATGGGCGATGTGCAACTGGCCGACTGCAAGGCGCTGTTCGATCGCCTGCGCGTCTGGCTCAAGCGCTAAGCCGCTGGCGGCTTCGCTCTTCTCGTAGCGTGTGAACACCCCTCCATTTTTGATGGCGATCGCCTAGATACGTTTTGTACTTATTCAGATTGACTCAACGGCCGATCAAGTACATAATGTATCATGTGAGAATCATCAGCAAAAAACGCCTGCGCGAGTTCTGGGCCGACCATCCCGATGCGGAGTTGGCTTTGCGATCATGGTTCAAGATCGCCAGCCAGGCGGACTGGGCAAACATTCAGGATGTGCGAAAGCAGTTCCCCACAGCCGATGGCGTGGTGATGGCCAGTGGGCGGGTCATTACCGTCTTCAACATTCGCGGGAATCACTACCGGCTGATGGTGGACATTCTTTTCAAACAGCACCTGATTTACGTGTGTGAAGTGATGACTCATGCCAGGTACAGCACCAATCGATGGAAGGATCTACTATGAAAACCTCTCACCGAACAGCAGGCAAAGGGCGGGTGCCCGGGCGATTCGATGAACTCGTCAAGCTGCTTCCGCCTCGCGTGCTTCATGACGAGGCTGATTACGAAAACGTCATTGAAGTCATCGGTGCGATTCTGGCACGCCCAAGCCGAACCAACGGGCAGGAAGCGTACGTGGAGACCTGGTCGATTCTGATTGAGGAATACGAAGCCAGTCACCACGCGATGGATGAAGCGAAAGTGACAGGTCTCGATGCGCTCAATCATTTGCTTGAGCAGCATGAAATGAACGGGGCTGATCTGGGGCGGCTGCTCGGCAATGTTTCGCTGGGCAGCAAGATTCTTCGCGGGGAGCGAGAACTGAGCAAGGCCCATATGCGGGTGCTGGCAGATTATTTTCATGTCAGCCCGTCATTGTTTTTCTGATGCGGCTTGCTTTTGGATTTCTGTGTAAACTTCTCATCCCGCTACGCGCGGGATGTTTTTATTCACGGTCATTCAAGGTCGCACAAGTTTTGCATTGAAGGATTTTTCCGATGTCGCAAACGTTCCGTACAGAAAAAGATTCGATGGGCGAGATGCAGGTTCCGGATTGGGCGCTCTATGGCGCTTCGACGGCCCGCGCCGTTGAGAATTTCCCCATCGCTCATGAGCCGGTGCCTGCCGCGGTGATTCATGCGTTTGGGCATCTCAAGGCCGCCTGCGCCCAAGCGAATCTCGACCTGGGCAAGCTCGACAACACCATCGCGCAGGCGATCATCGAAGCGAGCAATGAAGTCGCCCAAGGGAAACACGACGCCCATTTCCCGGTGGACATCTACCAGACCGGCTCAGGCACCAGCACCAACATGAACGCCAACGAGGTGATCGCCAACCTCGCCACCAGCCGCTTGCGGCTTCGCGACGCCAGTGCAGCAAAGGTGCATCCCAACGATCACGTCAACATGGGCCAGTCGAGCAACGATACGTTTCCGACGGCGATGCATATTGCGGCTGCTCTAGCGGTAAAGAATGATCTTGAGCCAGCGCTCAAGCGACTTTATGAAATTCTTCGCGGCAAAGCGGAAGAATGGGACGGGATCGTTAAGATTGGACGCACTCATCTTATGGACGCAACGCCCATTCGCGTCGGGCAGGTATTCTCGGGTTTCGCCGCCCAAGTGATGCATGCACGAAATGCAGCCGATTGGGCACTTGAAGAGATGCTGGGCAACCTTCCGATCGGTGGCACGGCTGTGGGTACCGGCATCAATACGCATCCGGAGTTCGGTAACCGTGTTGCAAAAGCGTTATCCAAAGTGATTGCTGCCACCAAGGAGTGGGAGGAGTTCGGCGAGGCTCCGAATCACATGGCCGCTCAAGCCGCGAAGGATCACTTCGTGATGGCCCACGCGGATTTAAAAACCATCGCCGTCTCCCTCACCAAAATCGCCAACGACATCCGCTGGCTTGGCTCGGGCCCGCGCTGCGGCATCTTCGAACTGCTCATCCCCGAGATTCAGCCCGGCTCCTCCATCATGCCCGGCAAGGTCAACCCGGTCATCTGCGAATCCGTCATTCAGGTTGCCTGCCGCGTGATCGGCAACGATGCCGTCGTCACCACCGCAGGCCTAGGCGGCATCGGCTCCATCTTCGAGCTCAACGTCGCCATGCCAGTGATGATTGATGCCTTCCTCGAAAGTGTGAAGCTCCTCGCCAATGTCTGCAATGTCTTCGTCGACAAGCTGCTCGTCGGGTTGCAGGTCAATGAGCAGCGCTGCGGCGAGCTCATCGAACAGTCGCTGATGATGGTCACGAGCCTGGCACCGGTGGTGGGTTATGACAACGCCGCCAAGCTGGCGAAGCAGGCTTTCAAAGAAAACAAAACGATCCGTGAGCTTGTGACTGAGCAGAAACTCGTCGATGAAAAAACCCTCAACGAACTTCTCGACCCCGACTCCATGACCCGGCCCGGTGGCAGCGGTGGCGGTGGTGGCTGAGCCGCGACTCAACGAGTCGCGGACGTCAACGGCATCGTGGCGTGTGCGAGTTCAAATTTCGTTGTGACAAATGCTCGTTCCACAGTTGAGCTCGATCGGCCAATGCGAAATTGAAGCGGCCTTCAGTTCGTTAGCGTCCGCGACTCGTTGAGTCGCGGCTCAGGAAGATTTTCGATGCAGCCTCAACAGCAAATACTCGATGCTGCCGCCCGCAATGATCTGACGACGGTGGCGGGCTTCATTGATGACGATCCCGAACTCGTCAACGCTGCCGACGAAAAAGATTTTACGTTGCTGCACATGGCGGCGCGTGATGGCAATTTGCGTCTGGCGCTGCTGCTGATCAATCGTGGCGCGGACGTCGATACGGTGGATGGCGAACATCGCGCATCTTCTTTGGGGTGGGCGGCATTCTTCGGCCGCGCTGAGATGGTGGAGATTCTCATCGATGCGGGTGCTAATCCCTTGCAGCCGAATGTGCATGGCCTGACACCTCGCCAGTGTGCCGAGCATGGCAAAGCTGGTCACTGGAAACAGGCGGCACCGCATGCAACGGAATCGGACTATCAATCGATCATCGATCAGCTTGCCAACTACTGCGATGAGTGCGGGACGGAAAATGGATTTTGATCCGAGCCGCAACGCGTGAGCCTGCGGTTCTTGGCGCAGCAAGCTAATCGCAAGAGACCGCAGGCTTACGCCTGGCGGCTCGGATAAGGCAAGATCATGTTGCAACGGTCACGTCTATAATCCCGCCTATGTTCTGTCGTAGTACCTTCGACATCATCATCATTGGCGGCGGCCACGCAGGCGCGGAAGCTGCTTGGGCGGCATGCAATATGCTCGCAGCGCAAGGCGGCCAAGTCGCGCTGATTACGATGGACCCGACCAAGATCGGCGCGATGTCGTGCAACCCCTGCATCGGCGGCCTCGCCAAGGGACAGATGGTGCGCGAGATTGATGCGATGGGTGGCCTCATGGGTCTCGCCGCCGACGCGACGGGCATTCAGTTTCGCATGCTCAACGCCAGCAAAGGGCCAGCGGTGCGCGGCCCGCGCTGCCAGAGTGACAAGTACGCTTATGCCAACGAAGTGCAACGGCTGCTCAAGACGCGCGCGAATCTTACAGTGCTCGCAGGCACCGTCGAAAGCTTTGTTGTCGAGAAGGGACGCATCGCTGGCGTGATGTACCGAGGCGATGCGGATTTCGATGCGCCGCGTGAGACCGCTGATTGCTGCGGCGAATTCGGGGCTATTTCGCGATTTGAAAAATCACTGGAACTTCGCTGCGCCGCTGTCGTGCTCACCACCGGCACCTTCATGCGAGCGCTGATGCACACCGGTGAATCGAAGACCGAAGGCGGCCGCGTGGGTGAAGGCACTGCGGTGGGGATCAGTGGGGCGCTGCGCGATCTTGGTTTTGAGATTGGTCGTTTGAAGACCGGCACGCCGCCGCGACTGGCTGCGGAGACGATTGATTTTGCATCGCTCGATGAGCAGCCGGGCGATGCGGAGCCGGTGCCGTTTAGTGATTTGAGCGGGAACCCAGGCACAGGAGTGCATGGGCTTTCTACGACGCAACTTTCTTCAGCGCAGGAAAAGTTTCCGGTGCTGCCGCAGATTTGCTGCCACATCACGCACACCAATGCGATCATTCACGATGCGATTCGCGGCAACCTCGATCGTGCTCCGATGTACAACGGCCAGATCGAAACGCAAGGCCCGCGCTATTGCCCGAGCATCGAAGACAAAGTCGTGCGCTTTGCCGACAAGAGTTCGCATCACGTTTTTCTTGAACCTGAATCGCTCACGACCAACGAGATTTACTGCAACGGAATTTCCACTTCGCTGCCCGCTGATGTGCAGCACACGATCATCAGCAATCTGCCCGGCTGTGAGAACGCGAAGATTCTGCGCTATGGCTATGCCGTGGAATATGACATGATCTGGCCGCACCAGATCGATGCGACCGGCATGACCAAGCGCATTGATGGCCTGTTCCTCGCCGGTCAGATCAACGGCACTAGTGGCTACGAAGAGGCCGCTGCACAAGGCATGATCGCAGGCATCAATGCTGTGCGTTTCATGCGTGGCGATTCGCTCATTAAGCTGCGCCGCGATCAGGCTTATCTGGGTGTGCTTATGGATGATCTGGTTACCAAGACGCCGCGCGAGCCTTATCGCATGTTCACCAGCCGCGCTGAGCATCGTCTGCTCCTGCGCGGCGACAACACTGATGCGCGCTTGACGCCCCTTGGCCGTGAGCTGGGCACCGTCGATGATCATCGCTGGCAACTTTACGAAGAGCGCATGGCGGCCATCGCGGCGCTGCGACAGGCCATGACGAAGATCAAAGTGGACGATCAGCGGCTCATCGACTGGGCACGGAGGCCGCAGGTTGATGCACAGATCGTTGCGGAAAAACTCACCGGCGAATCACTGCCCGCAATGGCGCGTGATCCTCGTGTGATCAGTCGTGTGCTGGCGGATATTCATTACGCAGGCTACATCGAGCGCGAAGCCAGGACGGTGCAGAAGATGGCCGCCCAGGAACTCGTGCCGTTGCCATCCGCATTTAATTACGAAGCGATCACCGGCCTTCGCAAAGAGGCGAAGAATGTGCTGCTCAAATTCAAGCCCACGACGATGGGACAAGCCTCGCGACTGGCGGGTGTGACGCCTGCGGACCTGATGCTTCTGAGCGTGGCGATCGGGCGGTAGGGCGTTGGGTTCTGTCCGCAAATGCCAGTGGACTCGGCAGTTTTGCAATCAGTCGATTGATCGTAAGGCTGCCACGTCGTTGACAGCGCTGAACGCCCAAATGACGTGTCGCATATATTGATTTATCATTTAGTGTGTCAATGGCGCTTGCTTGCGTTTCCTTTTTCGAGTCTCATTTCACCATGTCGCAAAATCACCCACTCTCACCGTGTTTGATCGTCATCTTCGGCGCTTCGGGCGATCTGACCAAGCGCAAGCTCATCCCCGCTTTGTATGACCTTTATGTCAACAAGCAGATGCCCGACAAATTCGCGGTACTGGGCATCAGTCGCACGGCGATGAGTGATGATGATTTTCGCACCACGCACCTTTACGAAATGGCCAAGGTCAACGCCTTGACTTTCGATGAAGCGACGTGGAAGGAATTCACTCAGCGCATTCATTACTGCGCTGGCGACTCGACTGTGTCTGCGGATTACGACGGCATCAAGTCGCGCATCACTGAATTGCAAACTCAGCACACGCTGGGTGAAAACGTTCTCTTTTACCTTTCGATGGCCCCGCAGCTCTACGACAAGACGATCGAAAACCTGGGCAGCCAGAACATGGTTGTCGAAGGCAAAGCCTGGTGCTCGATCAATCGCAGCACTCGCCCGTGGCAACGCATCATCGTCGAGAAGCCCTTTGGCAATGATCCCAAGACGGCAGCCCATCTCAATCGCGTGCTCGGCCGTGTGTTTGAGGAAGATGCGATCTATCGCATCGATCACTATCTGGGCAAAGAGACCGTGCAGAACATGATGGTCTTCCGCTTTGCCAACTCGATTTTCGAGCCACTCTGGAACAGGCAATACATCGATCACATTCAGGTCACCGCCAGCGAAACCGTTGGCGTCGAGAGCCGCGGCGGCTACTACGACTCGGGCTCAGGTGGCGCGATGCGTGACATGATTCAAAGTCACCTGTTGCAAGTGATGGCGGTGGTGGCGATGGAGCCGCCGGTGAGTTTAAGGGCTGATGATGTGCGATTGGAAAAATCGAAAGTGCTCACTGCTGTCCGCGACTACAGCGAATCAGAACTGGCCAATATCGCTGTCAAAGGTCAATACGGCCCCGGCGATGTCAAAGGGAAAAAGCTAAAAGCCTACCGCAGTGAGAACGGCGTGAAGCCCGACAGCCAGACCGATACCTACTCCGCGATTCAGCTTTACCTCGACAACTGGCGCTGGCATGGCGTGCCGTTTTATGTTCGCAGCGGCAAGGCGATGGCGAAGAAATGCACCGAAGTGGTGATCTACTTCAAGCAGACGCCGCACTCGATTTTCCGCAGTCTCAAGAATCCCACCAGCGGCAAGCCGCTTTCGCCGAATCAGATCGTCATCAACATTCAGCCCGATGAAGGCATCCATCTTCGCTTTGAAGGCAAAGTGCCTGGCACCGGCATGAACATCAAGTCGGTGCTGATGGATTTTGATTATGTGAAAGAGTTCAAGGCCGAGCCACCGCAGGCTTATTCAACGCTCATTCTCGATGCGATGCGCGGCGACCAGACGCTCTTCAAACACAAAGGCGAAATCGAACGCGCCTGGCAGATCGTGCAGCCTGTGCTCGATTACTGGGGCAACAATCCGCAGAAGGACTTGCCGAATTACGCAGCGGGAACCTGGGGGCCAGCCGCTGCTGATGCGATGATGGCACGCGAAGGTAGGCATTGGCATAACACGTAAACAGAGAGTGCCACACGTGCCGAATATACTTGGCACTCCACGTAAGAGACTTATCGATGACCTTAAATCTTTCCGGCCGTACCCACGTCGCTCCCGCCGATGTTCTCTTTGATGATCTGGCGCTCTCGCTCGCTTCTGCTGCCGCGGATGCGGTGAAGAATCGCGGGGTTTTTCATGTCGCACTTTCAGGTGGCTCTACGCCTGAGCCGTTTTATATGCACCTGTGCATCGATCCTCGCTATCGCGGCATTCCCTGGGAGCAGACGCATTTCTGGATCGTCGATGAAAGGCGGGTGCCTGAGGATCATGAGAAATCCAACATCAAGATGATCCGCGAAACGCTTACCGACCATCTGCCCATCAGAAAGCGACAGGTGCACCCGATGCCGGCATCGCTTGATGATCCGGCTACGGCATACATCGAGGAAATGGAGCGAATCTTCGAGTCGCTCGCCGCCTCGCAGCCTGGCGCGACGCTCAAAACCGGTGTGACGATTCCGCGCCTGGACTGGGTGCTTCTGGGCATGGGCGATGATGCACACACCGCCAGTCTTTTCCCGCAGTCACCCGCGCTCAAGGAACAGTCGCGCTGGATTGCGAATAACGACGGCCCGCATGTGACGCCACCTGATCGGGTGACGATGACTTATCCGCTACTCAATGCGGCACGCGAGCTGGTCGTGCTTTGTATCGGTGCGAAGAAACTGCCGACACTTAAGAAGGTGAGCGAACAGCTTCGCAAGCATGGCGCGGATGTCGAGCATTTTCCGATTACGGGGATCAAGCCGACCGATGGCAAACTGACGTGGTATCTCGACGCAGCAGCGGCGGGGGAGTGAGAGGGTTGATGGTCGCGCAAACGTGTGGCACTGGCAGGCCGTCGCTCTGGACGGTTTGCCAGTGGCGGTTTACTGAAACCCAAAATACACCACTGGCAAACCGCTCAAAACAGCGGCCTGCCAGTGCCACGCGTTTCAACTGATACAACAAAAAAAACCCCGGCGATTGCCGGGGGTTTTTATTTCTATGACTCTACGACTCACTAAATCGCCCTGTTTTCAGGCCGATTCCTTCTTCGCCACACGCATGTCGGCCAAGGTGAGTTTGTGTTCGATGGCGTTGCCGTCGAGCACATACTTGCCGCCGGCGTTTTGCTCTTCGGGCAGTTCGTAAAGCAGGTGGAGCATCATTTCTTCCATCACGCCACGCAGAGCGCGGGCACCGGTGTGGCGTAACATGGCGCGGGTGGCGATCACCGAGAGAGCCGAGGGCGTGAACTCAAGCTCGGAGTTTTCCATCGTGAACAGGTGCTGATACTGACGCACCAGCGCATTCTTAGGCTCGGTGAGAATCTGCACCATCGTTTCTTCAGTGAGCGGCATCAGCGGCGCGAGCACCGGCAGACGGCCGATCAGTTCGGGGATCATGCCAAAGTGAATCAGATCATCGGGTGTGACCTGCGCCTGAAGCCAGGCACTATCATCGATGCGGCGCGTTTGGTTGGTTTCAGAAGCGAAGCCGATGATGGAGCGACCCAGACGACGCTTGATGATTTCTTCAACGCCGACGAACGTACCGCCGCAGATAAACAGAATCTGGCTGGTGTCCATCTGAATGTACTGCTGCTCGGGATGCTTGCGGCCACCCTGAGGCGGCACATTAGCAACCGTGCCTTCGAGCATTTTCAGCAGGGCTTGCTGCACGCCTTCGCCCGAGACATCGCGGGTGATGGAGACGTTTTGCGAGGTCTTGCCGATCTTGTCGATTTCATCGATGTAGATGATGCCGCGCTGGGCGGCTTCGAGATCGTAGTCAGCGTTCTGCAAAAGTTTGAGGAGCAGATTCTCGACGTCTTCGCCGACGTAACCCGCTTCGGTGAGCGTGGTGGCGTCTCCGATGGCGAAGGGGACGTTGAGGATGCGTGCCAGCGTCTTGGCCATCAGCGTCTTGCCGCTGCCGGTGGGGCCGATGAGCAGGATGTTGGACTTGTCGATTTCGACAGGCGCTTCCTTGTTGTCCATCGAGACGAGGCGCTTGTAGTGATTGTGCACGCAGACGGACAGGGCCTTCTTGGCGATCTCTTGTCCGATGACGTACTGATCCATGAACTCTTTGATATTTCGCGGCGAAGGAATCGTCGTGAACGTCGGGCGGCCGGCCTGAACACGGCGGCGCTCCTGCTTGAAGATGTTCTGGCACAGATCGGTGCAGTTGGCACAGATATAGACATCGCTGGGGCCTTCGACCATCGGGCCCACTTCGCGAGACGTCTTGCCGCAGAAGGAGCAGGTGGTGACCCGCCGTCCTTTGAAGCCGCTGTCGCCGCTGCTGGGATCGATGGGGCCTTTGCCGCCGCCTCCGGTACCGGTCGGTCCTTTGCCTGTTCTTCCGTTTGACATGTTCCCATCCTGCTGTCACAGCCCTGACCGTGACGCGGTTAATTGCTGACCGTGGACCCACAATGCCCTGGCAGTCGTCTCTCTGATGCGACCACGATAGCGCGTCGCTAATGTTTGATCGTCGTTACGGAGCCTGCCCTTAACGCCAATTTCGCCAGAGCCAAAATCGTCTGACAATGTTCCGCGGCGAGCGGCGTGGGAGGACTCGGATTAATCTTATCACACATCGGAACCCGAAAGCTGGAATCTTTTGATGAATTGACCTGATTTTTCGACTGGCAATGAAGAATTTTCTTTATCGGAATGAAGAAGCTATTCAGCAGTCAGCTTTCAGCTATCAGCCAGAAGGGATCTGGGGGCAAGCAACAATCGAGAGCGGATATCCACTTGCACCTGCTTTGAACTGCCCTAAAGCTGAAAGCTGACCGCTGATAGCTGACTGCTTCTAGTGCCGAAAGTGCCGTTTGCCGGTGAACATGAGCGTCACACCCGCCTCGTTGCACGCGGCAATGGTTTCATCATCGCGCTTGGAGCCGCCGGGGTGGGCGATCGCTTTGACGCCTGCTTTGATGAGCAGATCAGGGCCATCGCGAAAAGGGAAGAACGCATCGGAGCCGACGTAGCCGCCTTTGGCACGCGGGCCTGCTTTTTCGATGGCGAGTTTGCAACTGGCCACGCGATCCATTTGGCCGGCACCAGCGCCGACGAGGCCGTGGTTGTTGATGATGCACACCGCGTTGCTCTTGAGGTGCTTCACCGCAACGGTGGCGAGCACGAGCTGATCGACATCTTCATCCTGCGGCGCGGGGCCGGCGGCATGCTGCCAGGTGTCCGGATCAATCTTGAGCAGATCGCGCTGCTGCACCAAAAGGCCAGCGGTGATTTTCTTGTAATCCATCTCGCGCAGATCGCGGCGATCAGGTGGCGGCAGCTCACCCGTCTCCAGAATGCGCACGTTTTTCCAACGCTCAGTCAGCAGCGCCAGTGCATCAGCGTCGTATGAAGGCGCGACGATCACTTCGAGAAATTTGTTGCCTTCGACAATCTGCTGCGCAGCAGCCAGCGTCACCGGACAGTTGAACGCAATGATCCCACCAAAGGCCGCCAGCGGATCGCCAGCATACGCCTTCTCAAACGCGTCGTCGGCATTCTTCGCCACGGCAAAACCGCACGGATTGGCGTGTTTGATCACCGCTGCCGCACAGCCATCGTTCGCATCGATTTCTTTGACGAGTTCAAGGGCGCCGTTGGCGTCGTAAAGATTGTTGAAGCTCAGTTCCTTGCCATGGAGCTGTTTGGCGAAAGCGACGGAAGCCTCGCGGCTGCGGCGATCGCCATAAACCATGGCCGACTGATGCGGATTTTCACCGTAGCGCAGGTCCTGAATCGGATCCATGCGAATGATCAGCGGCGAAGGAAACATCGGCTCATTAGGCGACTGCGGATCGCGAGCCGCCATCCACTGAGCAATCGCAGTGTCATATGCAGCAGTGCGGGCAAACGCAGCAGCGGCGAGCTTCTTGCGAAGGGCGTAGGTCGTTGCGCCATCATTGGCATCGAGTTCGGCACCGATCATGTCGTACTGTGCAGGCGATGTGACGACGGCTACGAAGCGATGATTCTTCGAGGCACTGCGCACCATGCTGGGGCCGCCGATGTCGATCTGTTCGATGGCGTGAGCCTCGGCAACATTGGGATCAGCGGTGGTTTTTTCGAAGGGGTAAAGATTGACGCAAACCAGATCGATCGGCTCGATGCCGTGCGTCTTCATGGCTTCCACATGATCAGCTTTGTCGCGCAGGGCGAGCAGGCCGCCGTGGACGCGCGGGTGGAGCGTCTTGAGTCTGCCATCCATCATTTCGGGGAAGCCGGTGACTTCATCGATGGCGGTGACAGCAACGCCCGCATCGGCCAGGGCCTTGGCGGTACCGCCGGTGGAGATGATCTGCACCCCGCGGCTGGCCAATCGCTTGGCGAAGGGGACCAGGTCGGTCTTGTCACTGACGGAGATAAGCGCCCGCCGAACGGGAATCAGGTCGTTCATGGGAAGAAAGAGGTAGAGGAGGTAAAGAAGGTAGAGGAAGGTAAAGGGAATCGGCGATGAACAGCATATATTAGCCGCTACCTTGGCGAACGATGGCCCGGTTCCTTTGCCTCATTTAAGCTGCGACAGTTTCATGATGCGGCCGTTTTTGGCGATGACAATCAGTGCCTTGGCTTCGGTGATGATGACGAATTTCAGTTCATCCTGCGAGGGAATCTGATCGATCAGTTTGCCGCTGCCTGCGTCACGCAAGGTGATGGACCTGCCGCCTTGGAAGATCAAGCCGCGTGAGATTTGGCCCACGAGATTGGCATCGGGCTTGTTGCGCCACAGTTCGCTGCCATCGGTGACTTTGAGTGCGACCAGTTCACCCGAGGGCAAGGCTTGATAGACGGTGTTCTGAAGAACGACGGGCGACTTGGTGAGGTCGTCGGTGTAGCGGAAGATCCAGCGGTCTTCGCCGGTGGACCTGTTGATGGCGTAGAGCGAATGATCTTCGCTGGCGACGTAGATTCCCGAAGCGTGGACAGCGGGGGTAGCGGTGACTTTGTCGAACACCTTGCCGCGCCAGAGCACTTCACCACCTGAGCCAGCGAAGAGGTTGTACTGGCCATCGGTACCCACGACAAAGACCTGCTGCCCGCTCGACTGCGGGGCAACGACAATCTGGCCGGGCATCTTGTAGCGCCAGCGGGCATAGCCGGTGCGGGTGTCGTGGCCGAAGATCAGGCCGTTGGAGCCGCCAAAGACAGCGACATCGCCGATCATGGCCGGGCCGGCGCCGACAGCGGAAGCAAGATCGGCTCGGTTGATTAGCTGGCCTTCTTTGGTGGTATCGAATTCGAAGATCTGTGTCTCGGTGTTGACCAGAATGCGATCATCTACACGAGTCGGCGCAAACGCACGGTAAGGCGTCTGCCCCGCCTGCTGACGCCAAAGCTGCTTGCCATCTTTCATAGCGACGGCGGTGACGACATTGGTCGGCCGTTCCACAGTCACCAGCAGATCGCCCAGCACTTCCACTGCAAACAGATCGCGATCACCCGCCACATTCAGGCTCGTGACCCAGTCGATCGAATAGCCCAGCTTCAGGGCGTCGGCTGGCTCGATGAGCAGGCCCGTCTTCTTGGTCGCCACCGAATCGGGGACGGTATTGGAGACATCATCCGCCGAGGAACTTGAAGGGCTATTAACGCAACCACCCAGTGTGAAAACAAGGGCGACAACGAAAGTCCAAATCGCGGATCGTGTCATGGAAGAAAGCTCCAGATGGACTAGGCGAGAAACCGTTTAAGGTTGAAGAATACTCGCACGAGAATGCGAGCACGCAAGTATCAGCCAAGGCGATGGTTTGGTCAAATCAGAACCGTTGGTCAAGTTCAGAATCGCCACACCATCGCTGCGCTGAGCGTGCCGTAACCGTGATGACCATTTTGATGGTCGAATTCTTTCGTCAGAAAAATCTGGCTGTAGGTCACATCGAAAGAAAATCCGCCGCACTGAAAATGGAGCGCGATGCCCAGTTGTGCCTCGCCCACCAGAGGTTCTTCATCCACTCCCGCGCTGTTTTTGTAAGTGTTGCCTTCGAGAAAAAGATTGTGCTCCAGCGCTTTGCCTGCGACTTTGGCGAAGACGTAACCGCTCCAGGGCGAAGGCGGGTCGATGCTGGTGAAGGAGCCGATGTGCAGGAGTTGGTCGGGGCCAAAGTCATCGGGCAGGTGAAAGCCGGCGCGGAGCATGGCGCTGACTTTGGCGTGGCGATAGACGGTGCCGATGGCGATTTCCGCTTCGGGCAAAAGCTGAAACTCAATCGCGGGGATGTCGTTGAGCTTGGCTTCACCCAGATCGCACCGCCACGTCTTGCGCAGAAAAAGCTGAATGGCCAGTTCGTCTTCGAGTTGATTGTCCCATCCAAGCGGATCGGGTGCGCCAGACAAATCGTGAATGCCAACCTGCACAGATTCAGCCAGCGCGGAGTTGCCGATGATGCCGATGTTCAGTTCAAGGTGATCGAGGGTGTAATCATTAGCACGCTGAAAAAAGAAACCAGCATAAAGATAGCCCGCGTACGGCCGATCTGTCGGATCAGGCGGATCAATCGAAATATTCTCCGGCGTAAAAATCAACTGTCCCGCCGTGAATCCCACCGCTCGGCGCTGACGATCAAAACTGTCACCAAAGGGAATCCAGTTCGTCGCGTCCGCCGCAAACTGATTTCGCAGCGCAAGCGTGAAGCCCGCACCGTTGGTGTAGTACCGGTCGGTGTCGCCATCGGGTTTGAGAACGGTGCCATCGTTTTCCCAGTGCAGCGACAGGCGGAAGGCATCCGTCGAATCTTCCGCGACAGCTTCGATCTTTGTCACGGGAATTTCGGTTGTTGCCGTGTCATCAGCGATCAAAGGCGACACGAGAAAAAGCGCAATAGGGACGATGGCATGAGCGCGGTAAAGCATGAGCGGTACTCGATGTTGAATGTTGAATCGCACAGACAGAATGTACCAATCATCATCGTTTCAAGTAAGTGTCGTGGCGTAGTAATCGAACAAGCCCGATGGCTCGCGGACTCGCCATCGGGCTTGAATGTTTAAACGCGCTTAGCGCTGTCGCTTACTTCTTATTCCAGAACTTGCCGCCGTACACCGCGCTCTCGCCCAGGTCTTCCGCGATACGGATGAGCTGGTTGTACTTCGCGTTGCGATCGCTGCGGCAAGGTGCGCCGGTCTTGATCTGCCCGCAGTTGGTCGCCACCGCAATGTCCGCGATCGTGCTGTCTTCGGTTTCGCCGGAACGATGGCTCAGCACCGCGCTGTACTTGTTGCGCATCGCCAGGCCGACGGCTTCGAAGGTTTCGCTGAGCGTTCCGATCTGGTTGACCTTGACGAGGATCGAGTTGGCGGTGCCGGTGTCGATGCCTTTCTGGAGGAACTTGGGGTTGGTGACGAAAAGGTCATCGCCCACGAGTTGGATTTTGTCGCCAAGCTTGTCGGTGAGTTTCTTCCAGCCAGCCCAGTCATTTTCAGCCAGGCCATCTTCGATGGAGCGGATGGGATATTTCTTGCACCAGTCAGCCCAGAGATCGATCAGTTCATCGCTGCTGGTGACTTTGTCGGGGCTGCTCTTGAAGAAGCAGTAGCCATCTTTATTGTGGCGTTCCTTGGCTTCGTTCCAAAGTTCGCTGGTGGCGGGATCGAGAGCGACGAAGATTTCTTCGCCCCATTTGTAGCCGGATTTTTTCACAGCCTTTTCAATGATCTGAAGAGCTTGTTCGTTGCTCTTGAGGTTCGGAGCGAAGCCGCCTTCATCGCCGACAGCGGTCGAGAGGTGATCATCGTGTAGCACCTTCTTGAGGTGGTGATAGATTTCGACACCCGCGCGAAGGGCATCGCCGAAGTTGTCAAAGCCCCAAGGCTGAATCATGAATTCCTGGAAGTCGACGGTGTTGTCCGCGTGCTTGCCGCCGTTGAGAATGTTGAGCATCGGCACAGGCAAAACGCGAGCGCTGATGCCGCCCAGATAGCGGAACAGCGGCAGGCCGGAGGATTCCGCACCAGCGCGGGCGATGGCCATGGAGACGCCGAGGATGGCGTTGGCGCCGAGCTTGCTCTTGTTGGGTGAACCGTCGGCTTCGATCATCGCGGCATCGACGCCTTCCTGATTGCGGCCGTCCATGCCGATGATCACATCCGCGATTTCATCGACATTCTCAACCGCCTGCTCGACGCCCTTGCCCATGTAAACGCTCTTGTCGCCGTCGCGCAGTTCGCACGCCTCGTGCTCGCCGGTGGACGCACCGCTGGGCACCGCTGCCCGGCCGATGGCGCCGTCTTCCAACATGACTTCCACTTCAACGGTCGGATTGCCACGGCTGTCAAGAATCTGACGACCGAAAACGTTAATGATATCGCTCATTGTCGCTTCACTTTCACTGCAAAAAGGGGGGTTAAACAAGGTGGGATAATCGGGCGGGAAGAATAACAGAAGGGGCAAAGATAAGAAAGCACGACGCTGAAACGTTTAGCCGCGGAGCAAAGGCTCTGCGGCGCTCCGCGCCAGGCGACGGCAGTCATTGGCACTGCCAGCGATGCACGCGCGGAGCGACGGAGGACCTCTGCTCCGCGGCTAAACAGGAACGAAGTCAATGATGTTCACGCCGTGTTCATGCCATGTGCTATGTTCACGCCGTGTTCACTCGATCCCATCGCGTTTGAGTTCTTCTGCACTGGCCGACCTTGCCGCCGTCCAAGATTTTCAGAGGCAATTGCAATCGTTGAAAGCGAGCCAAGCCCGATGGTTGTCCAGCAACGGACTCACCACCGGGCTTGGCGCTTTGCTTCATTACTTCGCGGGTGTCTTCGCCTTTACCGCATCATCAAATTTCTTGATGAACTTGGCTGTATCCGATTTGAATTCTTTTTCGCATGATTTGCAGCAAAGCAGGATCTGCCGACCTTCGTGAACGAAACTGAACGGCTTGCCCATGGAGCCCAGGTCTTCGCCGCTGACGAGGCAGACAGTCATGGGGTTGGGCACGACGGCCTCTTTGGTGGCATCGGCGGCCTGATCCTTGGTGACGGGTGTCGTCTTAACCTCGGCCTGCTGCGCATCAGCATGGGCGGGGTGGTTGGCGGTGAGCTTGGAATCCGCTGGTTCGCTGCAGCAGCCGAGCGAGAAAAGGGTCATGGACATGGCGATAAGGGGTTGAAATTTCATTGAAAAATCCTTGTGAATCTGAGTGTGAATGAAAGTTGATTACGCATGATTAGCCAAGGCACAAAGGCCTGAGCCCTATTGACAGATCGCGAATGTGAATAAGAAGAATGCTCTGTCGTGCAGAACACGAACAGCGCTGGTTCAGTGATGTGATAGTTCTAGATCGAAAGCTGACAGCTCATCGCCACCAGCGTGCGCGTGCCTATGTCAGGCGGCTGGTTCTGCGCCAAAGAAAGGGGCGAATCAAGCGATGTCGGAACCACCCACGAATCGTGATCGCTCAGCGCCAGGTCCAGCGAAACTGCGATCGCTTGGGTCTGCGGAGCTTTAGCGATCTGTGCCAGCGTGCGGAGCGAACTGTGCGGGCATTTGTGCTTGGGGCGCTGATGCGAATTGTTATCCGCTGGTTCGCTACTGGAGGACTGCGGCGGGCAGTGAGAGCAAGCTGTCGTGGCGTGCGGGTATTCAAGCGAAGAAGCTTGAAGTGAGTCAGCAGGTTGCTGCGAAGCGCAGCAGCACCAGATCGGTGACCACATGGCCAAGATGGCGGCGAGCAGAACTTGGATCGAGCGCTGGGGCAAAGCAGAGTTTCCGCGAGTTACTCTTCAATATTAGAGGTCGAGGATGCACGGGGCAAGCATACGACGGCGGAAGCGAAGGCGCGCTGATGATCAGCGACTCATCCCGCTGACGATTTGCGATCGCCTCTGGCTTCTGGCTTGCCCATCCACTGATCGCGAAGAACGGTGGCGGCGGCGAGCATGGTATCGACCTCGGCGTAGAAGGGATCGCGCTGGCGCGACTGGCGAATCTTCTGCTGAAACTGGGCATCGATCTGCTTGTTGTGCAACTCGCTCAGAAGCTGATCGACCGGATGCGCAAAGATCAGAGGATTTGCACGAGGCGTTGTAAGCGGCACCACGGTGGGCCGGGTGGTTCCCGGATGCTGTCTTGGGCGTTTAGCCTTGCGCTTGGCGGGTGAAGCGGCGACAGGCTCGCGCTTGGGCATGTTGTCAAACAGCGGCAGCACGCGGGGCACATTACCCTTGGCTGCTTCTGAAGTGCTATCACTTTCTTCGTGCTGCGAAGCGAGAAGATCATCCGCGAAATGGATGCGCCACTGGGCGTGCTCAGGTTCGGTCAGCTCAAAGCGCGGAATCATCGCATCGATCAGCGGCAAGTCATCCCCATTTTCCTGCCCACTGATCTCTTCGTCTGTCGCTGGTTCTGTCACATTCGCAAACGTCAGCCGGTAGTCGAACGTCGTCGGCTGCGTCAGCTCAAAGCGCGGAATCATTGCATCAATCAGCGGCAGCGCATCATCGCCTTGCTCGCATGGCTGGCCGCCATTGAATGCATCATCATTCACATCATGCAGCGCAGATGTCTGCTCACACTCCATCGCTGCGAAGCTAGGTCTGGGATGAAAGCTGGTTGGCGATGTCAGTGCAAACAAAGGCTCGGTTGCGGCAGAGAGCGCCGGCGCAGAAGCTTTAGGAGCGTCAGGTTCAGCGGGTGGCTTGCGATCAGCGTGGCCCAAGAGCATCGGTGAACTGAGCATGAGTTCGCGCGCCGCCAGCGACGGATTCGACGGAGCAGCGTGCGCAAGTGGCGCACTCTTCGCGACAGGTTCATTGACCTGAGGACTTTCAGCCGTCTCGGGTGCAGTGATCGGCTCAGCGACCGGCTCAGCGACCGGCTCAACTGCGGCCACAAGCGCGGGCGTCTCTGGCTTTGCGATGGGAGCAACCTGAGCGACAGGTTCTTCAAGCGGTGCTTCCGGTGCGGGCTGTTCCGCTGCGACTACTGGTTCAGCAACGGGTGGTGTGACTTCGACCTCGGCTTGGACTTCCACTTCTACTTTTACTTCAACTTCAACTTCTTCTTCGGGCGCTTCTTCATCTGCCAGCGCCGCAGTCTCGCGTTCTGCTTTCGCTTCCTGTATTTCCATGAACTGCTGGCGCTCAGTCCGTTGCCATTCGAGGATGTGGTGACATTCCTCGCACATGATGACATCGTTCATGATCCAGCCGGTCTCGTGCATCGGAATGACGCGGCCGCACTCCTGGCAGCACGAAGCATCAAACTCGGGCCAGTTCCAAGTGGGCGAGAGGAAAAACTTGCCTGCCGCCTGCCGATGCGAGATGACCTCGACCTTCGTACTGCTTTCGCGGGATCGACGGCAACGCTTGGACATGGCTTGCGTGACTCCAGAAAAATGAACAACTCGCACCGGCAATCTCTCGTACGACACTATCCGAGGAGAGGGATCGCGCGAGGGTTGTATCTATATATAGAGGGTCGGCAGAACAGGTGGAAGGCTTGATGATTGGGCCGCATGCAGCGACGGCGGACCTTTGCTCCGCAGCTAAACGGGCAATGGATGCCATCATGTGTGTATCTTGTTTGAATGTGGAACTGGCTGGGCCTGATTTGAAAAAAGGCGGTATCGTTTCCGGGATGGCAACCGCAGTGGGGTGCGTTTATTGCCGATGTTAGCTTTGACTGTCTTGTTGTTTGAGGTGGTCTGTTTCAGCTTGAGGGAAGCGAAACCGAAGGATTCCATGATCCAGGTGGTCGAAAAACCGGACCCGCAATTGGAGCGGGAAGTGGCTGCGTTCTTGCTCGCATCTCCCGAATCCATCGGGGCTTGCGGTGAGCATGATCCGCGCTGGCTGCATGTACTGCGCGGTGCTCTTGGGCATCACCCGATGATGCTCATTGCCCGCGAGCAGGAGGCTGGGCCGATCGTGGGCTATCTGCCGCTCGCACTTGTGGCCAGTCGGCTGTTCGGGCGTTTTCTAGTGAGCTTGCCTTATCTCAACCGCGCTGGCGTGGTCGCTGCTGATCCCGCCATCGCCTCGCAGCTCATCGGCAAAGCGATCGAGCTTTCCGATCAGTTCAACACGAAATACCTCGAGCTGCGCCACGGCCAACCTACCGAACACGCCTCGCTGCCTTCAAGCAGGGCGGACAAGTTCCGCATGGTGCTCAAGCTTTATGAGAACGATGCCGCCTTGATGAAAGCAGTCGGGCCCAAGGTTCGCAATCTGATTCGCAAGGGTGAGAAGAATAATCTTTCAATCCGCTGGGGCGGCCGAGATGTGCTGGCTGATTTTTACGAAGTTTTTTCGGTGAACATGCGCGACCTGGGTACGCCGGTCTATTCGCGGGAGCTGTTCGGGCAGATCGTCGATAAGTTTCAAGGCGAAGCGGAACTGTGCGTGATTGATTTTGAAGGCAATCCTGTCGCCTGTTCGCTATTGGTGCATGATGATGGACGCAAGATGACGCAGGTGCCAAGCGCCAGTGCCTTGCGTGAATTCAATCACACCAGCGCGAACATGTGGATGTATTACATGCTGCTGCTAAGGGCGATGGAGCGTGGCAGCGAGCGATTTGATTTTGGTCGATCTTCCGAAGGCTCAGGTACGTATAACTTTAAGCGCCAGTGGGGGGCTGAGCCTGAGCCGACCGTCTGGCAGTACCACGTCCGCAGTGGCGACATGGGCAGCATGCGACCTGACAACCCCAAGAACCAGCGTCGCATTGCGATCTGGCAGAAACTCCCCGTGTGGCTGACCCGAGTGGTCGGCCCGCGCATTGTGCGAGGGATTCCGTGAGCCAAGAGAACACACCGACATCAGATGGACTTCACACCTCAGCGGCGACGGCGCCAGCAGTAGGTTCCGCCGCAGTCGCTGCATCGCCAGCGATGCGCATGTTTGCGCCGCAGCTTAACACCAACAGCAGGCAGCCTTCGCTGCTCAAATCGGTGCTGCTGGTGGTCGGGCCGCTCGCTTTCGTAATCGTGATGGGCCTGGGCTGGTTTAATCGCCAGGCAATGGTTGATGGTGCGCTGGTGCTGGCGATCATGGCGCTGAGTCTGACGGCCCATGTGTATGGCAACTTCAAAAACAAGCCGGTGATCTCGGCGATCGCGCTCTTGGTGATGATGCTCACAGTCTGGCATCACGCATTTAGCGAGATGTGGCATCGCTGGTTTCCTGCATGGGAAAGTTACAAAAATGCATCGCTAACCGCCAGGCTCTCTGCCGGTGATTCGTATTACTCGCATGGTCCGCTAGTGCCCATTGCTTCGATCATCATTTGCTATTTGATTCACAAGCGCGTGGGCGTACCCACGGGTGTGACCCGCAGCTCCAAAATCTGGGGCGGCGCGATTTTCAGTTTCTCGCTCTTCTTGCAACTCGTGGCAGCACGCGGTGATGTCAACTTCCTCTCCGGCTTCGCTCTCATCGGCATCCTCGCCGGTCTGGTTATTCTCTGGGGCGGCTGGCCTCTGGCGCGGGCCTACTGGCTGCCCGTGGTCTTTTTGCTGTTCATGGTGCCGCTGCCGATGGACACCATTGCGAAGATCAATTACGAACTGAAAACGGTGGCCAGCAAAGCGGCGATCTTCCTCACCAATCGCGTGTTCGGTGTGGTGGCGGTGCTCGATGGTTCAACGGTTCATCTCGTGCCTGAACCTGATGGCACGCCCAAGACATTGGTGGTTGAAAATGTGTGTGGCGGATTGCGCAGCATGATCTCGCTGATCTGCTTCGGCACGCTTTTCGCCTTGGTTTGCCGTGTGAAAGGACTCTGGCGCTGGTTCATGCTCGCGCTCTCGGTGCCCTTTGCCATTGGTTGCAACATCCTGCGCATCACCAGCATGAACGTGGTGGCTCATCATTACAGCGTTGAGGCGGCTGGCGAAGAAAGCTGGTTTCACACCTTCTCGGGCATCATGGTTTTTGCGCTGGCGCTTGCCGCGATGTTCGGCGTGGAGCAGTTGATCATCTTCTTCAGCAAGCGCTGGAAAAAAGACTGGGTCGATCAGCGGCTTCTGGGCTATCTCGATGAACTGCCGCCTTCGAAAGCCGAGGGCGTAAGGCCGCATCATCCGGTGGTTTTGTGCAGCATGGTGATCGTGCTGGCGATGACCACGTTCTGGGTCTTCGAGCCTGAATCATTCAATCGCGGCGATGTCGCGCGGCAGGCGGTTCCTGCTGAAATGGAGATCGAAGGCGAAACCTTCAAAGGCACCGATGGCGAAATGTCCCGTCTGGAAATGGCAATCCTTCAGACGGACGATTACCTCAAGCGCCGCTACACCAACGGTCGCCGCGGAAGTTCTCAGCAGCGCGATGTTGATCTCACCATCGTCTTCAGCGCCAACAATCGCAAAGGTACCCATCCGCCTGATGTCTGCATCGAAGGCTCGGGCGCTCGCATCGTCAGCAAGCAGATGCACCCGGTGACCTTCACCGGCATTCACGATGGCAAGCCCAATGAAGAAAGTGTGGAAGTACGCGAGCTCATCAGCGAGTTCCGTGGCTATCAGACGCTACACCTTTATCTCTACAAATGTGGCGATTCCTACACGCCCAACTACCTCACGCAGCAGGGCATTATTTTCCTCAACGGTATCGTCGCCCGAAACTCAGCCGGCGCGCTGATTCGTGTGGATGTCGCTATCGGACAGTCTGATCCGATGCGCGTGGTGGAAGCGAGAAAGTTTGCACTGATCGCACTCAACGCCTTCCTGCCCAAGATCGATCAAGGATTGCCTTGATGCCTGTTTAGCAGTTTGCCTTGGCGAACGAAGTCGATGGGGATTGCAACGTGATGGCGGTGACAAGTCATCGAATGAATCATCCGGGAATGAAAGCATATGGCTAAGAGAATCATCATCCTGATTGTTGTCGTGGTCGCGCTGGGCCTGGGTGTTCGCAGCTTGCTGAACTGGCGCGCTGCGGTGCAGCAAAAGCAAGACGAACAGTTCGCCCGCCAGATCAACGACGCAGATCCTTATCTTCGTCTTCTCGCGGCTGAAGGGCTCCTTCGCCATGAGCCGGGCAATGAGGCCAATCGCCTCATTCGTGCCAAAGCGCTGATCGAGCTCAATCGTCATGCCGAGGCACGTGAAGAACTTCAGGAACTGATCAATCTCGGCACGCCTGCCTTGGAGTCCTATGTCGCGCTTCAGATTGGCAGCTTCTTCTCCGAGGCAGATCGGCTCGTAGGCGTCGCCGATCGTCAGCGCTCCGATTCCACCATCGAACGCATCGAAACCATGATGGGAGCGGTGCAGGCACAGTCCAAACTCATCACTGGCTCGCAGCGATCGATCGAACTTTCCATCATTGATGCTCGTCGCCTAGATGCCTTGGCATCGGCCTACCGCTTCGCTTATCAGGGAAGACAAATCGAACTGACCAAGGCCCGCATCGGCGGCATCCAGCAGACCATCGAAACCGTCGGCATGGAAGTCATCGAACTCGCCGAGAAGCTCAAGAAACTCGACGATGAACTGATTCGCGTTTGCGCGAGAATTGCGCAGGCGCAGCCGCAGAACCATGTCGGCAGCGAAATGCTCTTCCGCGGACACCTGCGTCGTCAGGAATTTTTGCAGGCCCGAGACATCGCCAAGGCGATGGTCTCGTGGAAGGCAATTCCAACCTCCACCGTGGCCCGCGTGGCTGACACGCTGCTGGATATGGAAACACGTTTTGGAGAGCCGATCACCAAGCAGGACATCGCCACCGCTGGCGACCTGCTCTCACATCCGAATCAGATCGGTGACAAAGGCATCGACTATCAGCTTGCGCAGGCAGCGCACGCTTTGGCGCGCGAAGATGCGCAGGCTGCGATGAAACTGGCGCAGGCGATTGTCGCCAAGGAATGGCTGCATGCCCGTGCGCTTTGCATCGCAGCACGCGCTCGCATCATTGCGGGCGATCCGATGCGAGGTGTCGAGATTCTTCAGAAGTACACCGAGCTCAAACGCGACCCTCTGGTGCGCTACACGCTGGGCCTGGCCTACCTTGCCACCGGTGAAGCCAAGCATGTTTCGCTGGGCCAAGAAGCGCTGCGGCAATGTCTGGACATCGAGCCGAATCATCTGCCCGCACGACTTCGCCTGATTGAATCGTTCGTCGATGCAAGGCTGATTATCGAAGCAGCTCAGGACATCCAAATCGTTGAACACATCAGCCCGCATCATCCCCGTGTGCTGGGCCTCAAAGCCGAACTGGCGGTGGAGTCCGAAGACCTCGCATCTCTGGGCCAGCTACTTGACTCGAGCCTCAATGGCGATGCGGCACTGCTGCGAGCCGAGGATGTGGTGCTGGTCATCGGCATGGTGCTCGATGATGTGCCGCGCGTGCGCCGATTGGCTCAACAACTCAAACAACTCCAGCCTCATGATGTGATCGTGATGATCGCCGACCGCTGGATGCAGTTGCCTGCGATGCGAAGGGCTCGGATTGCCCCGGTGGTCGCTCGCCATCTGCACGATTACATGGTTCGTGATCCGCTGACGAATCCGCTGCGGCCAGCCGTGCCCGTCATCGGTATTCTGGCTCGTGGCGAAGGTGCAGCAGCCACGTCGGCTCAGGATGTACACGATCCACTGCTGAAGACTTACATCATGCCTCGCCCGCTGGATGTGGCACTGGAACTTGCTGCACTGGGTCTGGACCGCTGGCCTCAGAACACGGGCATCATTTCCGCCGGTGCCGAGGTCAACATCTGGCTCAACCAGATCGCCGAAGCTCGTCGCTGGCTGCGCCGTTGGCCCCCGATCATCAAGACGGAGCCTGAATCCTTCGAAGCCCTGGCCACGGCTTACCTCGATGGTGAATTCGAAAGCGTGGCGCAGATTATCGCCGCAGCAACACTCAAGAACCACGGCTCACTCACGCCCACGCATCGGCTGCTCGATCTGGACCTGGCCCTGCGCAGTCAGGACCTCAAGAAAATTTCCGACAGCTTGCAGCAGATGCTTCAGAATCATCCGTGGGCGGAGCAGGCTCTCTTGATGGTGGTCGATGATGCGATGCGCCGCGAGCAGCCGGACCGCGCCTTTGCGACGCTGGGCAGCATCGAGCAGATCAATCCGCAGGTTGCGAGTCTGACGCGTGGTCGACTCAATCTGGGCCTTGGCCGCGCTGCCGATGCGCTGCATGACATTGAAAAGGTCGTGGCCATCGAGAACGCAGGCACCGAAGTTCGCCGCTGGGCAGCGGAAGTTCGCATTCGTGCGCATCTTCTTCTGGATCAGCAGTCGCTGGCACTGGGTGTTTGCGATCAGCTTCAGATTTCGCTGCGCGAGAACAAGATCGATGCTTCGATTGCGACCGCCGATGTGCTTTTGATGAACGGCAAACAGACCGCTGCTTCAGAAGTGCTCGCCGAGATTGCTGCCAATCAGGAGAACAGTCTGCACACGATTGATCAGGTTCTTGCCCGAGCGGTCCACGTCATGAAACCCAGTCGCATTCGTGCGCTGGTGGAAGCGCTGCTCACTTATCGCCCCAATGATCCGGTGCTGTTGCTTTATCAAGCGGAGGCCATCGCGCCTGATGATGATCTGGTTTCCGAGCGCATTCTCAAAGCCGTGATCGCCCGCCATCCGCAGTCGCCTCGGGCCTTGATGGAGATGGCCAGTCTGATGCGCAAGGTGCAGCCGGATGAAGCAGTTCGCATTTATCAGGAACTGAGCAAGGTCGGCGGACGTACTGGTGAAACCGCACAGCGATTATTGGAAGAAATGACTGCCAGCCGCAGCAAACCCTCATCCTCAGCCAGCGTCGAAGGAATCTCTGAATGAAGCAGGACCTCAGCACAACCCCAGCCAAACCAGCCATGCCCGCCATGCAGGACACGACACCCCTCGCGCTCTCCACAAGTGTGCCGTGGCAGGGTAAGAGGATAGTCCGCGCCTGGTCTTGGTTCATGGCGGTGGCCGTGCTGGTGGTGCTTGGGTTTGTCCTGGTCTGGCCTGATTCCTCGGCAAGCATCGCGCAGCCCGCCGTCGGACGGCAGCCCGATCCCTTCGTCGCTGCCACCAAGGCCCTGCGCCCCAGCGTTGTCGCCGTGGGCAGCTATGTGCGAACCGATAATCCAACTGTCAAATATTTCGGCACCGGCTTTGTCATCGATGATGGCCTGACCGTGGTCACCAATGCCCACGTCGTCGCTGCCCTGCGGCAGGCACAGCGCCTCGATCAGCTTCGCATCTATTTTCCTGATTCCCGCGATGTCGATGGCCGCGAGGCCAAGGTGCTCATCGAAGATGCGTTTCACGATGTTGCTTTGATTCAGTTTGCCGGTCGTCCCGCACCCACGGTTAACCTGGCGCCGGCACTCGATCCCGAACAGGGCATCAGCGTGGGCATCCTCGGCTACCCCACCGGCACCATGCTCGGCTTGGTCCCCGCAGTGCATCAAGGCGTCGTCGGGGCCATCGTGCCCGCTGTGCTACCTTTGCCATCGGGCGTGAAAATGACACCGGAATTGATGGCTGCTTTGAAAAATCCCTACAACCTCTATCAGCTCGATATGGTCGCTTTTCCCGGTAATTCAGGCAGTCCGCTCTTCGATTCGAGTGATGGAACAGTTATCGGCATCATCAACATGACACTCGCAACGAAGACGCGGGAGCATTTGTTCGATAAACCTACAGGCATCGCGTATGCGGTGCCTGTCCGTTGGATTCATGAACTGCTGCGCAGGTACAAGGCAGCAGCGGGTATCGGTCGATGAGGCGCTAGCCGATTGTCGGTTTTCTATCAAGGTTTCTTGTGAAGTATCAATACGATCTCAACCTCGGTCCAGGGAGTCTGATCATGCGGAATACGTGGATTGCCATCCTTCTCTTGGCGCTTAGCGCAGTGGTCGGTTGCGGCGACAGCCCGGAACACAAGCTGCTGCTGGCCAATCAGCTCATCAAGAACCAGCCCGACAAGGCGCTGGAGATGGCCGAGGCTGTTCTCCAGGCAGACATCAAGAGCGACAAAGCCGCCGTGATGAAAGAGCAGGCGATGTTCATCAAGGCGCAGGCCCTGATGGCTCTCAACCAGCTCGAGGCCAGCCGCAAGGTGCTCGAAGAGCTCAAGAACCAGAAGCCGGACGATCCGGAACCGATTCGCTCACTGGCGATCTGGGCGATGCGAAGTATGAGTTTTGCCGTGGGTAAGAGCGAATTCGATACCAGCATCGAGTTGCAAAAGCAGTTTGATGACGCGATGGTCTTTGGCGAAGCTCAGGCTGATCTGCTCAACAACCGCCACAAACTTTTTGCAGAGTCTGAATTCACGCGTGCCCGCATCATCATGCAGGATGTGGCTCGCTATCGCCGGATGCAGGCTGACGAAAAGAAGAAAGCCGAACGGCTTAGGATTCTGGGCGATGCCAACATCACCGCTGAGGTGGATCAGGTCATTGCCCGGCTTCAGCAGCGCATCGATCAGCGCAACGGTGAAGTGGAAAAGCATCTGCTCGCTGTGGTGAACACTGATCCCTCGCACGCTGAGGCAGGGCTTCTGTACCTTGAATTGCTGGCCAACAAGAATCGCGATGGCCATCGCGAGCTGCTGGCGATGGCGGATAAGTTCACCGCTGCAGAGAAAATCCCCGCTGCTGTGTCGCATCAACTGGCACGCACGATCCTTGGCTCCATTCCCGATGCTATTCTCAGTCGCCCCGAGCGCGTCAAGCTCGCTCAGAAGCTGCTCCTTAAGACACCCGAAGACCAGCGCAAGACGCCCAGCTACCTGCTGGCATCTGTCCACTCGCTGCTCACACGCAGTCAGGAAGGGGACACGATCAAAGCGCAGGACCTGCTCGAACAGGTGCAAGGCGGCGACAAGTTCGTGCAGATGGAAACCAAGTACTTGATGGCCTGGTGCCTCTACCAGCAGCAGAAATATGACCGCGCCCGTCTGATCCTTGACAATCTGGAAACCGAAGCGAGCGGCTCGCCGCAGGTGCTTACGCTGCACGCTCAGGTGCTGATGGAACTCAACGATCTGCTTCGAGCCGAAGAGCAAGCTCGCCGTGCGCTGGATTTGGATCCCTCTAATGTCGCCACGCAGCTCACGCTCAACGACATCGCCAACCGCCGCGGTAAAGGCGAAGCGATGAAGAGCGAGTGGCTCAAGCGCTATGAAAATGATCCTTCCGATCCCGTGGCGATTCGCATGGTCATGAATGAACGGCTGGCGCGCAATGACAAACTGGGCGTGGAGCGCCTTCTGGAAAATATGGCCACGAAATTGACCACGCTGCGCGATGAGCATCTGGATCTGCTGATCGATGGCCACAAGACGCTCAAACGCTTTGACAAGACTCTGTTCTACGCTGACCAGCTTCGCCAGAAACGTCCCGATCTGCTTGCGGCTCACCTCAAGTATGCCGAGGCCCTGCTCGCGCAAGGCGATACCAAGCGATCGTCGGATTACCTCGAAAGCATCAAGGGCCGATTCCCGGAGATGCTCACAGGCGATCTGATGATGGGGCAGCTCATGCTCTCGCGTCAGCAGTTCAAAGAGGCTCACGAGACACTCTCCAAATTCGTGAAGGCCAACCCGGAGAACGTGGAAGGCCGTCTCGCTCTGGCCCGTGCTTTGGCAAGCATGGAGCGCATCGAAGAGGCTCGCCGCGAACTGGATGAAGTGCTCGCGATTGAACCTGCCAACATGCAGGCTCACGCGGTGCTCGCTCGCATCGAACTGTTCCTGGGCAACACCGATGAAGCAGGCAAGCACATCTCGATGATCGACGAAACACAGGTCGATGCTTCGGCCAATCCTGCGCTCAAGGCTCAGATCCTCGTCCAGAAGAACAAGCTGGCCGAGGCTCGCGATGTGTGCAACGTGGCGGTAGGCCGTGGCAACAATGACCCGGTGCTGCGTCTGCTGCTCGCCCGTATTTACACGCTTGAAAAGGACCCGGCTAACGCCGAGACGCATCTGTTGGAACTGGCCCGCACACAGCCGACAAACCTTCAGGTCTATCGCCTGCTCGGCGAGTTCTACGCCACCAACGCAGACCTCCAGATCACCGGCTTGGCCAAGCTCAAGGAATTGCAGAAGGCCAACGAAGTTTATGCCCGTCTCGCGGCAGCCACCGTCCTGGAATCGCAAGGCAAATCCGATGACGCCATTCTGGTGCTCAACGAAATGTTCCCGCTTCTTCTTGAAAAGAAAGACCCGCAAGCCTTCGAGATCGCCACCGCGATTGCACGAATCAACCTGCGCCAAAAAAATATCGAAGGCGCTCAGGATGCATTCAAAAAGGTGCAGGATGCCGGCGTGATGGTCAAGGAATCACGCCTTCGCCTGATCGATCTGACATGGAGCAATCCTAGTGTTCACTACACGACAACCCAACTGACCCAACTGAGTCAGGATCTGACAACCGAAGATGAAATGCTTCGCTCGCAGGTTCTTGCCCGACTGGCCAAGCTGGACAAGCAGGATCAGGCGATTGATGTTGTCGATCGCTGGATCGTCGCCAGCCCGAATGATTCGACGCTGATTCGCTGGAAGGGTGAACTCCTGGGGCAAATGGGTCGCTACATGGATTCCGTTGCCGCATATCGGATGGCGATTTCCAAAGACCCCAAGAAGCTGGGCATCCGTGCTCGCCTGGTCTCTGCGCATCTTCAGAATTTCGACTTCCCCGCTGCTGAAAAAGAACTTCGCGCATTGGCGGAGGTCGATGTCAAGGCCAAGGCCGTCGCCATGGCGGAGCTTGGGCAGATGTACGTTCGTCTGGGGCTCAACCGTGAAGCGACCAAGGCGTTTGATGAGTTGGAAAAAGTCAGCAAGGTGCAGGAGCCGACGATCATGTTTGCGATGGGCCGCGCTCAGGCCGCCATCGGCCTGGTCGATCAAGCTCGTACCCGACTGGCCAATGTGCCCACCTACGCCCGCCTTTATCCCAGCGCTCAGGTCGAGCTGGCCCGCCTCGAAATGCAGGCCGGCTTGCAGACCCAGGCCAAGGATCGCATCTTCGCAATGATCAGCGATGCCCGTTCACGTGCACGCTGCATGGCGGAACTGCTCGCGCTCAATCCGTTTGATCGCAAAGATGGTGTGCGCGATTCGCAGCTCATGCAATGGGCCGATGATAAATTGCTCTCCGACGCCAGCTACAAGGAACTGATCCCCGGCCAGCTTCAGAGCCAGTGGATGCGCATCCGCGTCATCCTCATGGATCGCAATGCCAAGACCAATCCTGATTACGAAAAACTGCTCGCCGCTTTGGAACAGTGGCAGGTGATGGAACCCAATTCCATTCAGATTTTCAAGGGTCGCCTGGCTGTGCTCGCTCGCCTGGAGCAGCAGCCCAAGGCAAGGCAGATTTACCGCTCAGTGCCGGCGCTTGCCACGACCGTGCAAGGCCCGCTGCTCTCGGTGGTCGTGGGTCTGGATCCGCAGAAAGTCGATCAGCGTGCACCATTGCCCGAGTACTTCGTCGCTCTTGCAACCGGCAAAACAGCAGCAGCAGCAGCAGCAGCCAATGCTCTGGAAACACGCACCGCGATCTACAAGAAGGACATGCTCTCGATCCTCGAACGCTCCGACATCACGTCGCCGCTCTCGATCGCTGCTGCCCGTCAGATTGCCACCGCGGTCGTCGCGCTTGACGCTGGCCTGCCTCACCTGTCAGCATCGCTGTCGCAGAATATCGTGCAGGCACTGCCTCACTATGTTCCCGCTCACAGCCTTCTTTCCCAGGCGCTCTTGAGCCAAGGTATGCCACTGGCTGACGCACTTAAGAAAGCCCGTGAAGTAATCCCCTCCGCAGGTATCACCGCATACTTGGGCGCTGAAACGCTCATCGAAGCGGGCGACTTCAAGGGAGCTGCCGTCGAACTCATCAAGCTGCTCGAAAGTGAACCGGACAACATTCACGCTCGCTACCGCCTGGCACAGGTGTATCAGCTTTCGGGGCAGTTCGAACTCTCTATTCAGCTGCTCGAAAAGATGCACGCCGACGGTGGTGACTACCGCATCATGGTCTCCAACGATCTGTCCTACCTGCTGGCGACCCACATGCCCGATCGCGTCGATGAGGCTCAAGGCATCGCCAAGCGTGCCCAGGATCTGGTGCAGGCACAAGGTGGCAACGCGCTGGGCGCAGCCGCGCTGCTCGACACCGTGGGCTGGATTGAACTGATGAAGGGCAACGATGCCGTCGCTCTGAGCCACCTGAGCCGATCGATCGTCAGCCTCAGCGACCGCTCTGAGGTTCATTACCACATCGGCCTCGCCTACGACAAAGCAGGCAACCGCGACTGGGCCAAGTACCACATTGGCCAGGCATCCGAAGGCGACAACAAGCTCAAGGAAGTGACGCAAGCCAAGGAACTGCTCACCAAGTGGGGCTCATAAGAAGTTGCACCGGGTACCAATCAATGAATCTTCACGATTCCTGGCGGTGAAGGCCGCCTGGAATCCTTGACTTGAAAGAGGAGGGGAGAAACCTACCTCGCCGATTCAGGGGTCCGTCAAAAGCACATCGTCTTCGCCTTGGCGATAGACGATGAATATGGGGGTGTTGGTGCATTCGATCGATCGATCGATCGTCTCGTACCGTTGCCCCTTGAGTTTGAAGGCGGGATTCGGAATCGCCTTGCTGGATGTGTAGCCCGTTTCCTTCCAAGAGGAAGTGGGAAGTTGGAAGAATATTGGTCAGGAGTATCGTTATGAGGATCGCAAAGTGGATCGTTCTGGCACTGCTGCTTGTCACGGCTGGTTGTGGCGAAAGCGTCGAACACAAGCTGCAACAGGCCAAGATCGCGCTGAACTCAGGTCGCCCCGATGCGGCGCTGACCTACGCCAAGGGGGCGCTCGAAGAGCGCCCCGGCGATCCTACCGCTTTGCTGCTTTCAGCCAAGGCTCATTTGCGTCTGCGTCACTACGATGACAGCCGAACGATCCTGCTCGAACTGACCAAAGTCGATGTCGTCGCACTCGAGTCGCGCCTTGAGCTGCTTAACCTGGCGCTGTCGGAAATGGTGGATCTTCTCAACGCCTCCGAGTTCACCACCAGCAAGGTGCTCGATCAGAAGTTCACCGATGCAAAAACACTGGGCCATGCCCAGGCCGATTGGCTGAGCACCACTGACAAGCAACTGGCCACGGCCGAGTATGCCCGGGCGCGACTGGTCCTCATCGACTCCCAGCGCATCGGTCGTCTCCTCAAAGAGGAAGAAGCCCGTATCCGCGGCGAGCAAGGCCTGATCGATCCCAATCTTCCTGTCTCCAATGCAGCCGTCGAAGAAATGCGCCGCCAGATCAAGAGCATGCTCCTCACCGCTGAGCGCCACGCCGATGCCACCCTCATGGCTGACCCCGGCCACTTCCAGGCAGGCAGCATGCTCATTCGCCTGCTCCACCAGCGCGAAGCCTGGAGCGACATCTGGGTCTTCGCCAGTACGATACAAAAGCGCAAGGATCTGCCGCCGACCCTTGCAGCCGAACTGGTCGGTGAAGTGCTCAACATTTCGGATCGCCTCTATCCCATCGAGACGCGTCTGGAAACATGTCGCAGCCTGATGGAAGCTGTCTCTGAGCAGGGCCGTAACTCGGTCGCCTGGAAGAATGTCCGCGCCCGCCTTTACCTGCGTGAGGGGGAAAAGGACAAGGCCATGGCCCTGGCGCAGGAGGTTTTTCGCCTTCAGCCC
>CAZYQL010000017.1:0-16056 GCA_964650055.1 uncultured Phycisphaeraceae bacterium
CCTCCACCAAGCCGCGCAACTGCAGCGTGGTGGAGGCTGGGGGTGCGTTGCTGGGCGCAGATGCGGTGTGCCCTGCGGGTTCTGCATTTGTAGGTGCAATTGATGCGGTGACAGGCGCCTTCGGTGATTTCGTAATCGACCACATCGCAGCACGGTCACCTACGGTCTGGCCGTCCCTGTCGTCGTTGGCTGCACTGCGCTCTTTCACGTTGGCCTTGGGATCGATGATGTCTTCGCGCAATGACTTGAACGCCAGCCCAGCAATCGAAGCTCGCTCGCCATCGAGATAGCCGCTCTCGCCTTCCTGCACAGATTGCGAAGACCCGAGGGCGAGGCGGTCGCCGCTTGCTGGTGCATTGCGATTGCTGCTAAATGGAGCGTACTGATTCACCGCGGCGCCAGTGTTTTTTTCGCCTTCACCAATCGAGCGCGAGTTATCAATGATGGCCAAGTGATCGGGCAAGGAATTTCGCTGAGCCTTGCTGAGCTTCGCGCCAAAGTCAGTGGTCTCTTTCCACTGGCTGATCGACTTGCCGGTGGACTGGCGAATTTCCTTGTCAGCCTCGGCAATTGATTTGAATTCAACGTGGTTGTCGCCGTAGGCAATGTTGATGCCCTGAGCACCGGGGCGCGGTTTTTCAAACACGACCACACGGCGGGAATCACCCGTCTCCTCCGCCCCCGGTTGCACGAAGGTGTAGGAACTGTTTTCCTGAATCCAGCCTGATTTTTTCGCGCGATCCCATGACCGAAAATCACTGGGCACCTGCACGCGGCCAGCATCTTCAGGAGCGATCAGATACTCAGGCGAAACATAACTGCCATCAACCAGAGCAGCCAGATCATCGGTGTATTGCCCGAGATTCTGCGATTCGAGGACGAGTCCTGACTGAATGTCGCGAATCTGTGCGCCGCTGTGCATATGACGAGAAGTTCGCCTTGCGGAGCCGAGCGAAGGAAGAAGCATGGAGGCGAGCGCCGCAGAAAAAGCGAGCGTGGCGGCAATACAAAGCAGACGCTGCGCGGGAGTGCCGACATTAAGAAGCCAGAAGCGACGATTGTCGGTGACAGCCTTCTTGAGTTTGCGTTTGGATTTGCGAGGCTCTTTCGCCAGCGCAGCCATGAGACGGCTGCGACGATCCGCCGAGAACACCGGGGCCGGGTCAGCGGCGACGCCTTCGCGGAGGAGATTGAATGTGACGCGCAGGTCGCCGAGCTTTTCGCTGCATGAGCCGCAGTGGCTTAAATGTTCGAGCACCTGGGCCTTGTCGCCATCTTCGATTTCATCGAAGACGAGCAGCGGCAGGAGGGTTTCGCATTGTTCGCAGTGCATTTTCATATTCCTTACATTCGAGGCAGTTGGGGCACCATCGGCCAGAGGCCGGGGCTAACGGGCGCGGGTCAAATCACGCCAGCTTTTTTCAGCCGTCGGCTTAGTTCGGCAAGGCCCTGGCTGATGCGGTAGCCCACGTTGCCGATGCTGGTTTCGGTGACGACGGCGATCTCGCGGATCGTCAGCCCTTCGATCATTTTCAGTGTGAGCGCCTGCCGTTGATGGTCGGGCAGCGTGGCCAGTTCGCTCATCGCCATGGTGCAGGCTTCCTGCCGTTCGAGATCGCCCAGGGTGTCTTCATCGTGCTGAACTTTGGGCGAGTCGAAAGCGGCTGCCCCTTTGCTACTGCTGCTGCAACTGCTACTGGCATTCTGAGCGGATGCGGGCGACTGGCCGGTCATCTTCAGGTGGGTCTGCTTGCGGACTTTTCTTTTGCGGAGCGTGTCCATGGTGAGGTTGTGTGCCACGCGAAAAAGCCAAGTGGAAACGTTCTGCACCGAGTCATCGCCATGCTCGTGCACCTGTTTGTGAAGACGCAGGAATGCATCCTGCACGATGTCTTGCAGATCCGCATCAGCCCTGCCAAGGAGTTGTGCGACGTAACGCAGCAGCGAAGATTCCAGACGCGGGACGAGGCAAGTGAAGTCGATCGCCGCAGCGGGGACAGCCGGGGCAGGCGCGCTGCCACTGGCGATACCCGACGCCTGCTCGCCCACCAAGGGGGCCGCTTCATCTGCCGGCGGCTGTGTCATTTCAAGAACCGTTCGCATTGCCACTGCGATTTAGACGCACGAGAAGAGAGAGCGTCTGGGGAGATGTGCAAAATCCGTCGCGAAATGTGAGAACACAATGAGAGAACACGGCCCGGCGCAGAGCCTTTGGGCTGTCGCTAAACGTAGAAACAATCGTGGTGATCCCTGTCTTCCTGTCTCCCGTTTCCTGTCTTCCTGTCTCCCGTCTCCTGTTTCCTGTTTCCTGTCTTCCCGTCTCCTGCTTCCCCTCTCAGACTTCTGCTTCGCCGAAGATGGCTTTGCCGATGCGGACGACATTGGCCCCCTCTTCCACAGCGACTTCAAAATCATCGCTTTGTCCCATCGAAAGAATATTGAAGTGCGGCGTGATGAAACGCAGCGATTTCATATCTTCAAAGGCTTCCGCAGTGCGAGCAAACAAGGCCCGGCGCTGATCCATGTTGTAGCTCGCCGGGGCATCAGTCATCAGGCCGCGCAGGCGAAGGTGGAACATCGAATCAACTTGCTCCGCCACATGGGCGATGGCGGGCAGCGCCAGGCCGAAGTGATTTTCCAATCCACTGACGTTGACCTGAAGCAGAATTTCGATGGGCTGTTCGGCGCCATCGATGCGATCGTTCTGCCTGGCGCCTAAGGCATGAAGTTCTTCAGCGACGCGCAGGTTGTCCACGCTGTGAACAAGGCGAACCAGTGGCACGACCTGACGAACTTTGTTGCGCGGGATGGAGCCGACCATGTGCCAGCGAATGTCAGGCAGATCGATGGAATGGCCACGCGAGAGAAACTTGCGCCGGCCTAGAAATTCTTCGAGCGCTGCCACGCGCTGAGCGAGTTGCTGCACGCGGGTCTCGCCGAAGTCGCCGTGGCCTAATTCGACGAGGGTGCGAATCTCATCGGGACTGGCGGTGGTGGTGACAGCAACGAGGTGAATTTTCTGTGCGTCACGCTCTCGCCGGGCTGCAGCATCTTCGATCTGCTGCTTCACCCTTCGGTAAGCGTCACGCACCTGATGAGGTCCGGTTGTTCGCGTTGCTGACATGGCAAGCAGGATACCACGAGGCGGGCAAGAAGGCACGGGGTAAATGACGGGGAGGCTGATTGTGCCGCTTGCGGCGTAGCGACGTCAGCGCGGTGGTGAACAGATACGTGAAACGCTCCATCCTTAGCGCTGTCAACGGTGAGCTTCTATATCTACCCGACAACAAGGCTGCCTTTGACGTCCGCGACTCGTTGAGTCGCGGCTCGCTGCTCCCTCTACCTCCCCTCTACCTCCTCCCACCCGTTACAACCGTTACATCTTCGCGCGCGACATGACATCTCTGCACCAGTTGCTTGGCGTGCCTGATCTTTGAATGCGTTGGTTGATCGGCTAGGTGAATTTGCCTGAGCCTGAGGAATCAGCCGACATGAGCAGCCACTTCAAAGCCCGCCGCCCTCGCCGTCCGATGCACGCTCACCAGAGCGGGCTATGGAGCGGGCTGGAAACACTCGAATCGCGCAGCTATATGAGCGCGAGTCCTGTCGAGCTTCACGCGGCGATGGATGTCACCAGCACCCTTGGCAACATTGCTCAAATGCATTCGCTGCAAGGAGCCATCAGCGAACTCGACGAAGTCAACCTCTTCGCCTTCGATGTGGAAGCCGGCCAGAAATACACATTCGATATCGACAGCGATGGCAGCTTCGATTCGTACCTGCGCGTCTTCGATGCCACCGGCAAACAGATCGCCAGCAACAACAATGGCAACGACTTTGGCGAAGCCAAGTCGCCCGACTCCTTCAAAGCTGTCAACTTCAAAACCGAAGGACGTTACTACGTCGGCATCTCCGGTGCTGGCAACACGCGGTACGACGTCAACACCAGCCAGGGCCTCAAGGAAGCCAAGTCACTGGGTCAGTACGAACTGAATATCACCAACATCACCCCCGCCGATACTGCTGGCAAAAACCTCGCTGAAGCGCTGCATCTGGGTGTACTCGATGGCGATATGCAGATCGAAGAATTCGTCGGCCAATCCGACAAAGTCGACTACATCCGCTTCACCCTCACCGGCGACGCCGCCTTCACACTGTCACTGAGCGACCTGACCGGCGATGCTGATGTCCGCCTCATTCACGATGCCAACTTCAACAACAAAATCGCCCGCAACGAAGTCATCGCGACCTCCGCCACCCGAGGCAGTGCCGATGAAACCATCGAAGCGGATCTCAGCGCAGGCACCTACTACATCGAGGTCAAACGCAAAGCTGGCGACACGTACTACACGCTGAATCTCTCGGCTGAGCTGGCTCAGGTCGCAGCGGTCATTCCGCAGAATAATCCCGCACCACAGCAACAACCCGCACCGACTCCCGCGCCTTCGCCGGCTCCTGCACCGCAAGTTGTGAGCGACTGGTTCTCGCAGAATCTGGGTGATGCGGGAATCATCTCGTTGTCGCGCTCGCTGTTTGTCGATGGCAGCCTCAGCCGTGGTGATGTGATGATGATTCTTCGCGTGGCAGGTGATGATGATGGCGTCGTCGATGTGACAGAGCTGACTGATCTTCGAGTCATCGTGAGCAATGCGAGCACACTGGGCATCACCGATGATGTGCGCGTTCTGGCTGCCAAGGTCACATTCAATCACAGCGCCAATGCGAAGTATCAAGGCGGCAACCTCGGCAACCTCGCCGCCGGTTCCAACGAAGCACAACTCGACAAGCTCGTCGATAAATGGTTCCTGGGCACTGACCGCGCCAATGCCACCATCTATGGCAGCACCTTTCAATATCAACTGGCCAAGGGCAGCCTCTTCGTCAACGGCCCGCAGCTCACCGACATCGAGCAAGGCTACGTCGGCGACTGCTACCTCCTCGCCACGCTTGGCTCCGTCGCCATGATCGATCCGCAGGCCATCACCGACATGTTCATCAGCAACGGCGATGGTACATTCGCTGTTCGCTTCTTCCATAGCGGCGTCGCGGATTACGTCACCGTCGATAGCTACCTCCCTACCGACAGCAGCGGTCGCCTCATCTTCGCAGGCATGGGCAATCAGGCTTCCTCCACCAGCAACGAGCTTTGGGTGAGCCTCGCTGAAAAGGCTTACGCGCAGCTCAACGAAGCTGGCTGGATCGGCCAGAATGGCACCAATTCCTACGCAGGCATCGAAGGCGGCTGGATGGAACCCGTCTATGAACAAGTGCTCGGAACCAATGCCAACAGCCAATACATGCCTTCGCAATCCTTCCTCACCAATGCCTTTCAATCCGGCCAGATGATCACCCTCGGCAGCAACGGCTCAACGAGCAACGGCGTCATCGCAGGTCACGCCTATGTGCTGAAAAACTACAACGCCTCTACCGGTACATTCGATCTCTACAACCCCTGGGGTGTGCAGCACATCACCGGCATGAGCTTCGCCCAGCTTCAAAATAATTTCTCGTGGGCCGCCGTGGCCTAATGCTTTCATTCATTGTGCCCGCTTCTGCAATTGGAATTTGTTTGTGATTTGAAGCTTGTGATTTGATCATCGCCCTGCCGCTCCTGCGTTCATCGGCGATGCTTTCTATCATGTCGCCTCGATGTCAGCTTCCATCAATATTGCCTCCTACCTGCCGCGCATGGCGCAGCAGCAGCCGCAGACGCTTGCGGTAGCGTTTCCACTTGGCCGAGATGGCGCGGGCAAGCAGCGCTACCTCCGCTGGACCTACGCGCAGCTCGAAGAAGAGAGCAACACCATCGCACGCGGCCTCCAAGCCATCGGCATCCAGCGCGGCATGCGCACCGTGCTGATGGTCAAACCCAGCCCTGAATTTTTCGCGCTCGTCTTCGCCATCTTCAAAATCGGCGCGGTTCTGATCGGCGTCGATCCAGGTATGGGTGTGAAGAATCTCAAGACCTGTTTAGGCGAAGCAGAACCAGAAGCATTCATCGGCATACGCAAGGCTCACATCGCGCGCAAGCTTCTGGGCTGGGGCAAAGCGACCAATCGCATCAACGTGCTCGTCGGCCGCAAACTGCTGCCCTTTGGTGCAACGATCTCGCTTGACGAAGTGCGCCAGCGCGGCTTGCCCGCTTCGCTCCCCACTTCCCCTGCCGTCCTCGCTGACACGCAACCGCAAGAGATCGCCGCCATCCTCTTCACCTCGGGCTCCACCGGCATCCCCAAAGGCGTCGTCTATACCCATGCGAATTTCGATGCGCAGGTGCGCGCCTTGCGCGAGCAGTACAACATCGAACCGGGCGAGATTGACCTTTGTACGTTTCCGCTCTTTGCGCTTTATGCACCTGCACTGGGCATGAGCGCCATCGTGCCGCAGATGGATTTCACGAAACCGGGCAGCGTTGAGCCACGCGATATTTTTGAACCCGTGAGTGAATTCAAAGTCACCACCATGTTCGGCTCACCCGCCTTGCTCAAACGCATCACACAAGAATCGCCCAAAGCCCATGCACTCCCGTGCATGGGTACGAGCATGGATTCCCTCAAGCGCGTCATCAGCGCAGGTGCCCCCGTCCCCTCGCGCACCATCGCCGCCATCACGCAACTGCTCACGCCTGGCACCCAGGTTTTCACACCCTACGGCGCGACCGAATCGCTCCCCGTCTGCTCCATCGGCTCCGATGAAATCCTTCGTGATACTGCCGCGCTCACCGACCAAGGCAAGGGCGTCTGCATCGGCAAGGCTGTCGCCTCCATCGATCTACGCATCATCCGCATCAGCGATGAGCCGATCGACAAGTGGGCCAACGACCTCGAAGAAACCTCCTGCGAGATCGGCGAAATCTGCGTGCGCGGCCCGCAGGTCACCCGCAGCTATTTCAATCGCGAAGCTTCTACAAAACTAGCAAAGATCGACTGCGACGATGGCACTTTCTTTCACCGCATGGGCGACTTGGGTTACCGTGATGAAACAGGACGCATCTGGTTCTGTGGCAGAAAGGCTCATCGCGTTGTCACCGCTGATCGTGTGTATTACTCGATCCCCTGCGAATCGATTTTCAATACTCATTCACTCGTGCCACGCTCTGCTCTCGTTCGCATCGAAGTGCAAGGCATCATCAAACCTGCCATCTGCATCGAATGTCCGGATCGATTGCGCATCAGCTTTCCGAAGTTCACACTGGACCTGATCGCGCTCGCGCTGCAGCACGAACACACGCGCTCCATCAGCGACTTTTTCTTTTATCTGAAATCCTTCCCCGTCGATATCCGCCACAACGCCAAGATCAATCGCGAAGCGCTCTCGAAATGGGCACAAAGGAAGGTGCGATGAAAGTCCTCGTCACAGGCGGCGGCGGATTCCTTGGCTTTGCCCTCGTCAAAGCGCTGATCGCGCGCGGGCACAATGTCAGCACGTTCCAGCGCGGCAAATATCCCGCTCTCGAAAAACTCAGCGTCACCTGTCACACCGCTGACCGCATCGACTTCGAAACGCAAGATGTCTGGATCGAACAGCTCGCCAAACACATGCAAGGCTGCGATGTAGTTTTTCACACCGCTGCCAAAGCGGGTGTCTGGGGCAAAGCACGCGACTACGAAAACGCCAACGAGATTTACACGCAAGGCGTGATCCGCGCCTGCCGCTGGGCGAAGGTGCAGCGACTGATTTACACCAGTTCACCAAGCGTCGTCTATCACGGCCGCGATGAATCGGGCATCGATGAATCCGTGCCTTATCCGCAGCAGTTTCTTGCACATTATCCGCGCACCAAAGCTGCGGCTGAGCAGCGCGTACTGCAAGCCAATGATGCGGAACTGGCGACGGTGGCGCTGAGGCCGCACCTGATCTGGGGGCCGGGCGATCATCATCTGGTGCCGCGCATTGTGGAGCGTGCGAAAAAGGGAAAACTGAAACTCGTCGGCAGCGGCGCGAACCTTGTTGATTCAACCTACATCGAGAATGCCGTCCACGCGCACCTCTGCGCCATGGAACGACTGAGCATCGGCGCTGCCTGCGCGGGCAAGGCTTTCTTCATCAGCAATGGCGAACCGCTGGCGATGGCTGATTTGATCAATCGCATTCTGCTTGCTGCTGGTTTGCCGCCGGTGATGCGCACAGTTTCGCCTCGTGTTGCTTATGCAGCCGGGGCTGTGCTGGAGATGATTTATCATCTGCTGCGCATCGAGCGTGAACCGATCATGACGCGCTTCGTCGCCAGGCAGCTTTCGACCGAGCACTGGTTTGATCTGACTGCGGCCAAGCGCGATCTGGGGTATGAGCCGATCGTCTCGACCGATCAAGGCATGGAGCAACTGGCGGCATCGCTCAAGAGCAACACGAAAAGTTCCGTGTGATCATCTGCTTTATCCGAACACTTTCACATACGCCAGATAGACACCAATCACCAGAAACGCCGCGAAGCTGAGCCAGAGCATCAAGTCCCACACTTTGCCAGGCATCAGTTGCTTGTCGCATCGCTTGTAGCGGAAGAAGAGTGCCGCAAATCCCAGCATCGGCAGCAGCAGCGCCTGCATCACACCTGACAAAAGCACAAGCGACACCGGCTTGGGATACACCCAGTAAATCACCACGCAAGCCAAGGGGAAGAAGCCTGAGAAAAAACGAATCCACTTGCGCCTGCTCTCATCATTAAGCTTGCGAATACCAAACGCATCGACAATATCGGCAGCCTGCCTGGCGTTGGCAGCAGAAGCGGAGAAATAGGTGGAGTACAGCACCGCGAAAGCGCCGGTGAGAAAGAGCGTCGGAGCATACTTGCCAAAGACCGGCTCATACATATTCGTCAGCGTCGGAATCAGTTCGTTGTCGGTGGGACGAAGGCCGGTGCGATGAAGGACTGCGGCACCGAGCAGGTAGAACGCGATGGTGGCGATGGTGTAGAGCACCATCGAAGACCACGCATCGTATTTCATCACCCGTAGCCAGCCGCGCGCCCGGCGGAGCCAGGAGTCAGAACCATCGGGATTTCCAGTCCATTTCGCGTATCCCTTTTCGATACACCAGTAAGGATAGGCCATCAGTTCCGAAGCGCCGACACCAATGATGCCAAACGCTGCCAGTGCGGTGGTCAGCGGATTGATGGCCCCTGATCCATCGCTGCCTGCGGGAAGTGAGAAGCTCAAGCCGTGCGCAATGTCGCTGCCCTGAACCGCCCACTCGGCGAAGCTCTGAAGCACGATGACATTGCCAATGGTGATGGCGGTGAAGGTGGCGACGAAGACGATGGAGAAAATTTCAATCAGCCGATATCGGCCAACGACGAGCAGAATGGAAGTGATGATGCCCAAGATTGCCGCCCAGATTTTGTCATCGTTGGATGATGCGACTGGTGCGATGGCATCGATGGTGGCCTGAAGTTGCTTGTGCTGTGCGATGAGCGCTGCATGTTCATCGGAGACGACTGGCAGCGATTCCTCCTTGGGCGTCGCTGCGACGATGCTCTGAATCTTCGCATTGACCTGCGCCAGTTTCGCTTGCGCCTCCGCGCGCCTGACGTGAGGCTGATCCGTCAGCGTCGCCAGATCGAGTTCAAGGCGGGCGACCAGTGCCTTTTCTCTTTCAGACAGCGACCCCTGCTCTTTGTGAAACTGATTCAGATGTCGAAGCTGCGCGACTTTGGTTTTGTAAGCGATGGTCTCTTCGACGGACTGGTTATAGAGCTTGCCGTGCTCTGAAAGCGGAATGGAAATCGCCAAGGCCTGACCGACGCCGCCGACGATGCCGCCCAGTTGCCCGATGGAGGCGAGGAACATGAGGAGCCAGAACCAGGTGATCCAGTTGCCCTTGGCGGAGGTGGAACCCAGGGGCAGAGCGAAGCGCGGGCCGGGCACGGTGCTCAGGGCCGTCAGCGTGGTTTGAGCATTGATAATCGTGTACCTGCCCAGCTCAATCTGCACGAATACCTTGATGATGCAGCCGACGATGATGAGCCAAAGCAGCGTGAAGCCTGCATCGGCACCGACGCGCGTGGTGGCGATGAGTTCGCCTGAGCCGACGATGGAACCGGCGAGAATCATGCCGGGACCGATCTGGCGCAGGACACCGCTTAGGCGCGTCGGCGGCTCGCGCAGCAATGAAACATCCTGCGAAAGCGGAGCGCCACGGTCTTGCGAAGGATCGCTCGAATCATCAGACATAAAAGGGCTCCCGACAGCGAATTCAAATGGAACCAACCCGAACATGCCCGCCAGAGGCGCATCGTGAACCAATCACGCTGCGAATGCAAACGATGATTGCGATAATCTATTCTGATGTCCCCGCGTGACAAGCTGCGATGTACCCTTCGATGTGAACAGGCTGAACATGAACCCGATGACGATTCGCCCCGCTGCTCCGAGCGATCTGCCCGCCCTCGTGGAGATTTACAACCACTACATCCGCGAGACGCCCATCACTTTTGACCTGCAGCCTTATACCGTCGAGGCGCGCATGCCCTGGTTCTCGCAGTTTGCTGCGACGGGTCGCCATCGCATTCTCGTGGGCTGCATCGGCGACGAGATCATGAGCTACGCCTCGACCATGCAGTTTCGTACTAAAGCGGCTTACGACCCCAGCGTCGAAACCAGCATCTATCTCAAGCCGCAGTATCACGGGCAAGGCCTAGGCGTGACGCTCTATGGTGCGCTCTTTGATCTTCTTAAGAGCGAAGACATTCACCGCTACTATGCCGGCATCACTATTCCCAACGAAGCTTCGATTCGCATTCACATGCGCTTCGGCTTCACCATGGCGGGCACCTTCACGGAAGTCGGCCGTAAGTTCGGACGGTACTGGGATGTGGCCTTCATGGAACGCAAGGGGTGATCGCATTTGCTGTCGCTTGCGACGCGCTCAATCACCAGACTTGCCACGTGCGAAGGCTGGCCCCGTGGCCTTCAATGGCGACGGTGCCGACATGCTCGGGGCTGGGCACCAGGTGCATCAGCGACCACTTGCCCGCTTCGTTCTCATCCCAGCGAGTGGCGAGTAATTTCGCGTTTTCTGCGGGCCAGAATGCTGTATCGAATGAATCGAGTGCGAGTGTGATGCCCATGCCAGTCGCTTTGAGAAATGCTTCTTTGCGCGTCCAGCAGTGGAAGAATGCTCGCTGACGATCAGCTTCGTCGAGTGCTTCAATCTGCTCGCATTCGACAGGAGAAAAAAAACGCTGCGCCATGCGCTGATGATCCGTTTTGTCGCGGATGAGTTCAACATCCACGCCCACTTCGCGATCTCGTGTCATGGCGATGAGAACGATGCCATGCGAATGAGAGAGGTTAAAGCGAACTGCCTTGCCTACCTCGGGCTGGGCCAGCGAAGGCTTACCTTTGCTGCCGATGGAAAAATCCAGATTGCGCGGATCAGTTTTGAGAACACGAGCGAGCACGGTGCGCAGCAGGCCACGGGCGATGATGAATTCTTCTCGCCGATCCATGACGCGGTAGCGGTTGGCGCGTTCGATTTCCAGCGGCGTCAGACACTGCTGCATGGCCACTCGCTGCATGGCGGGAAGTTGTGTTGTGCTGCGCCAGACATCGATGAACTGCGAGGAAAGCTCGAGGTCAGGCGGGCTGGAGCGCCACGATTGCACGAGACTCATGACGCTACTCCGTGCGGTCCGCGCGATCACCGTGCTCAGGGCGATCAGTGTACTCATCGCGATCAGTGTGCTCAGCACGATCAGGGCGATCAGCCCGCTCGGTGTTGCCGAAGGCGATGGCGTTTTTGCCTTGTCGTTTCGCATCCATCGCGTTGTCATCAGCGCGGGCGATCAGGTCTTCAGCGTTTTGGGCATCCCAGGGATAGCTGGCCAGTCCGCCGGAGATGGTCAAGCTGCCCGCTGCTTCGAGCGTGAGTTTGGGAAACTTGTGCGTCGCCAGCGCTTTGCGGAATCGTTCAACGACACGGGCGATATCCGCTGGGTGACGACTGTTGGCGCGGCGAGGCGCCTCCGCATCCCAGAAGATCACCGCGAACTCATCGCCGCCGATGCGCGCCACCACATCATTTTCGCGCACGACCGCTTTCATGAGCTTGACCGTTTCGCGCAGAATGTCATCGCCTGCTTTGTGTCCGTAGCGATCGTTGTATTGCTTGAAGTCATCCACATCGAAAATCAGCAGTGTCACGGCTGTGCGATCCTCGGCAGCACGACTGATGGCCATGCGAAGAAAACGCTGGAAATACCGACGATTCCAAGCTTGTGTCAACTCATCACGCATGGCCATGAACCACAAATCCTGCTGCTGCTTGTGCAACAGAAGCCAGCGCGAAAGCCACGCGGCCGCTTCAGTCAACTTCTCAGTCAGCGACTCACCAGTAGCCGATGGCGGTGCATGCAGATGACCAAACGTCTGCCCCATGTGCGAGACTTGGGCAACCACGTGATCCTCAGGAATTGAGTCAACATCACTCGTTTCCGCAAACGACAGCGACTCGATACCGGTGCTTGCGGAGATCAAGGGCAGAGCGTGAGCAAGCACCTGCCCGCGAGGATGCAGGAGCTGATCGAGCAGCGTGGTGTCGAGTGCGAAGGGCGCTGACAATGGCGCTGACAATGGCGCTGGCGGCTCGGCAGCAACGGGTTGTGCGACTTCGATGGCATCACCATCGTCAGCAGTTTCGATCATGCCCAGCGAACGCGACAGCTCCGCTGCGGTGGCGTGATCGCCCAGGCAATCATCGAATCCAGCCGCGATGGCTTCGCTGATCTGCCCCGGCTGCGCAGAGTGCGTCACCGCAATGAGCCTGGTGTGCGGAGCCAGTTCGTGCAGCGCCGACGCTGTCGCACGCAGATCACCATTGAGCGAATCGATCGGGCCGATGATTGCATGAGGCGGATCATCGCTCACACCCAGATCGCCCAGCGCCATCAGATACCCCGGCAGGCTGCGCGATTCCACATGCAACGGCGTCTGGTGAAGCGCCTGTTCCATGCGATTGGACAAACCATGCCCATCATCAATGAGCAGCACACGCGTCAACGGACGCTTGCCAACTGCGGATTGAATCAGAGAATCGTTCATGATGGTGCTAGTCACTGCGTGGTGCTCGCGAATCGGATCGCCATGCTGCTTGACCAAAGGTTAATGATCGCTCTCCGATTCAAACGGACTCATGAGCATCGCCAGTTCTTCATCGCTGACGAGCGCTGAGGTCGGGCTGGCCTCTCGATGCTCAGCGTGTGCTGCTTCTGAGTGCAGATCATCGAGCAGATGGTGCGGCTGACTGGTCGCGCTCACCGAGGCGGTGCTGACAATGCGGGATAAAACCGGCCGCCCCTGTTCCGAAGCACGCTGCGCCTGCCAAAGCGAAACGCGCGGATAATAACGGGAGACCGCCAAGATCAATTCGCTGACCACCGATGATCGCGGATATTCAACGAGCACCAGCGCCTGACCGCCGCGATGAAGTTCCACCATGGCCGCCGGTGCATCTTCCACGACAGCCACGCGCTGCGACCGAGCCATCAGTTCGAGCATCAGCGGCGCAAAGGGCGCGCCCCCTGGCGCGGCTGCCCCGGTGGTGCGGGATTCGTGTTCCTCTTCAGGGGCTCGCAGCACCACCAGATGGCTTACAGCAGGAAATTCTAAATGGTCGGACAGCGGATGCACTTCTTCTCCATCGGGAGTAAGGATGGTTGACAATTCTGAGCGCGGCGAACTACTCGATATTGTAGCGAGAGCAGCAAGGCAGGAAATGACGATGCAGGAAACGGGTGCGCCAAGCAACCCGGGCACTCTAGGAAACGGTTTTCAATCAACTTGCCTCACCCCCCGGGCCTGAGCCGCCAGATCACCGGGCGATCCAGATTCTGATCGGTGCCTACGACGAAGAATGCCCCGGTCGCATCGCGGGCCATCGAGCCATAGATCAGATGTTTGAAAAGTCTTCGCCCATCGGGGTACTTCACATCGAGCGGTTTCTGCGTTGACTTTTTCGTACTCAGATCAAAGCGAATCCAATTGAAACCATCGCCATGTAGGCTCACTGCGTAGAGCGCACTGATGCCATCATCGGTGAAGAGCGTGGGAACATAGCGCGCGCCTTGCGGGTGAATGAAACCGAGTGACTCCACCTTCGCGGCTGCTTTGGTCACTGATGGCGTGATGCGATAGAGCATGCCGCCGTTTGTGGTGAAGACGATGGATCGATCAGCGAGCGGCTGCACCGCGATGATGCCGTGCGATTGTGCGGGGGATTGCGTCAGATAATGTTCGAGCGGCGTCTGCGCTACTTGTGCAAGATGTTCATCGAACTCGACAAGCTCCACTGAAATCGGCTTGTTGAATCCGATGTCTCTGAGCCTTGGCACGTAAACATGATCGCGATGATCCACGACAAAATTTCGGCTGATGTGCCCGCCCACTGAACCGACCTTGATCGATCGCATGTTGCCGGTGCGCGTGTCATATTGATAAAGAACGTGGTCGTGGTATCCCAGCGAATAGACCATCGGCCCGCCGCAGGCCACGGCAATGAGCCCCTCGGGCATGTGGTCCAGTTTCTGCCACTGCGCGGGCTTGAGCGGATGAACTCGCCAGAGGTAGGAGCCATGCGTCGGATTGGCGCTGCCATCGGATTTCTCGCCGTGCTCATCCATGGAGGTGAAGTAGAGGTAGCCATCGGGCGCTTGCACGATGCGCGAGTGAATCTTGATTTGGCTCATGCCCTTTTCCCACAGGTCCAGTCGCTTGAGCTGATCGCGCACGCTGCCGTGGTCGGCGAGTTTGTTGGTTGTGGGATCGAACTCGATGAGGTGCGCTTCGCCGTAGCCGCGCGTGGAGACGCCCATCCAGATGTGGCCGCGGTGGTCACGCCCGGTGGCACCCCAGATGGCGGAGTAGCCCGGAAACTCGGGCACCAAAAGAATCTGCACCTCGGGCACCAGTAGGTCAGGGAGCGGCGCGGTGAAGTGGACGTTGTTCGCCGTGAACTCGAAGCCTGGCAGATTCAGCTTCAGGCGCGAACGGCTTTTGGCCGCCTCGCCTTGCGCCTCATGATCCGCCAAGCCTCCGGTGATCGGCCCGCTGCCAGTGCGTTCGCCATTACCATCATCATCCGAGCTCACGCGAATCATCAAGTAGATCAGGCCCGCCAGACAGATGAAGAGAAACACGCCCCAGCTTGCCATTGCAATCTTCGTCCCACGCGACCAGCGCGACGGCTCAGTTCCCGGCAACTGCGATGTGACACGATGTTCACTCACGCAATGACTCCACGAATCAGACCATCATACAATCGACCGATTCTGCCGCCGCTCGCGGCGTAGCGACCCCAGCGCAGCAGCCACCCAGACAACATTACTATTGATTTGCACCCTAACTTTCCGTATCTTGCTGCGCACCCACTCGCACACCACCGGAGGATCCTTCATGCGATGCTATAGCCACACGATTGCACTTCTCGCACTGCTCGCCATCACCACTTCCGCCTCGGCTCAGATCATCGTGTCCGAGATCATGTACAACCCGGCGAGCAAGGAAGATTTGAAAGTGAATCTTGTTGAATGGGTCGAGTTGTATAACCCGACCGATCAACCGATTGATGTGTCGGGCTGGTTTCTTCAAGATGAAGATGGCAAGACGGCGGGGCTGCCCCGCAATACAACCATCAAGGCGGGACAGGCCATCGTGCTGATTCCCGGTGCGCTGAGCGTGGAAAAATTCCGCGCTGCCTGGGGCGAAGGTTTTGATGTGTATCCCGTCACCGGCTGGGACAAGCCCGGCTTAACCGGACTGGCCAACAGCCCCAGCGAGAAAAATGAACTGCTGACTTTGCGCAAAGCAGATGGCAGCTTGGCCGATGAAGCGCACTACAAAATCGACGGCGACTGGCCCAAGCCTCCGCGCGGCGGCGGGGCGAGCCTGATCCTCAAACCCGGATCCTTCAGCGCCACCGCCAACGATGATGGCAAAAACTGGGTCTATGCAGACGCGGGAAAACTCGGAGCCAAGAACAATACGAAAACCGAAGAATTCAACGGCAAAGACACCGGCTCACCCGGCGTCGTCGCTAAGGAATGACGATCTGCTCATCCGAGCC
>CAZYQL010000017.1:16156-32135 GCA_964650055.1 uncultured Phycisphaeraceae bacterium
AGCCTGCGGACATCCGCGAACAACCTTGCGTCTTGCAACCAACCGCGGGCTCACGCCTAGCGGCTCGGATCAAACATCCCGCTCACACCTGCGCTTCCTTCGCTTTTCTTCGACGCAACAGCGCACTGGTGAGCAGGCCCAGCCCAAAGCCGATGCCGAGGTTGATCAGCAGCAGCGCGAAGGTAGGCATTTGAATGGTGACGAACAGCAGCTTCGCAGTCATCGGCTCCGAGTTCTGGAAGATGATGATGAGGGCGATGATGGCGATCACTGCCGCGATGCCGACTTTCACTTTTTGCATGAATTCCATGATGGGGTTCCTTGTGCTGATCAGAGTAAGCGCGCAGCGCGGTGGATGCAATATCCGCCCTTTTCAAACCCAACATCACACCGCCGGGTACGTCGGCTTCTCCCCCGCCAGTACCGCCGCCACATCGCGCACCACCCAGCTCATGTTCGACAGCGCCACATGCGTCCTCGAAGCCAGGTGCGGCAGCAGCTTCACATTCTGTAATCCATAAAGCGCGTAATCTTTCGGCGGCGGCTCGGGTTCATGCACATCGAGCACCACGCGACCGCCCTTCTCTGCCGATGCGCTGGCCCACTGCGCCAGTGATGCCACATCCACCACGAAGCCGCGCGATGTGTTGATCATCAGGCACGAAGGCCTCAGCTGCGCCAGCGCCTCACCGGCGATGAGGTTGCGATTCTCAGCCCGGCCATCGACGTGAATCGTCAGCACATCGGCAGCGGCGAAAAGCTCGCTCTTACTGACAAACTGAAACGGAAACTCCACCACCTTGCGCAGCTCCACCTCCGGCAGCAGATCGTTGCACATCACCTTCATGCCGATGGCGTGCGCGACTTTGCCGATGCGTTTGCCAATGCGACCAAAGCCCAAAATGCCCAGCGTCAGTTCGCTTAGCTGCGTACCCACCATCACTTTGCGCAGCCGGTGAAACTCGTCATCTTCACACGCATCGGGCATCGGCCCACGCGGCCGGTAGGCATCGAGCATCAGTGCAGTGACATATTCAACGACCGCTTGCGTATTGGCATCGGGTGTGGAAACGACTTGCACCTGATGCGCTTTGCAGGCCACGAGATCAATGTTGTCCAGCCCCACACCTGCACGGCCAACGACGCGCAGCTTCGGAGCTTTGGCGAGCAATGCTTCGTTCACCTGCGTGTAGGTGCGCACCACCAGGCCTTGTGCTTTGGCGAGCAGTTCATCGAACTTCGGCTGCTCTTCATGCGAACACCAGATGAGCTGCGTGCGCTCACCGAGCCAGGCGGCACAAGCCTTGTCCAGCGTTTCCGTAACCACCACCAAAGGCAGACCCATGATATTTCCTTGTTAGAACAGTCATCGCGATTGACCCGAATCAGCGCAGTCTATCGCGCCGCATTGAATAAGCAGCGCGACAGTCAATGACGGGGGCCCAAGTTAGACAGGCAATGTATGGTGCGGCATTGGCAGGCCGCTGCTTTGAGCGGTTTGCCAGTGGCGGTTCTGCATGCGTCTTCTAATTCGCCACGGGCAAACCGTCCAGAGCGACGGCCTGCCAGTGCCACACGATCCCGGAAAACTTAGCGAACGAACGAAATGTTCTGCGTACACAAACTTCAGCATTAGCTACCCGACGCCACCTTGCCCACACTGAAGATCGGCAGCAGCAGTGAGATCGCAACGAAGCCGATCATGCTGCCCATCACGACGATCATCACCGGCTCAATAAACTGCGTCATGCTCTTGACAGCGCGGTCGAATTCTTCTTCTGTGAACTCTGCGACACGTGCGAGTACTTGGCCCAGACGCCCGGACTTCTCACCGCTGCGAATCATCTGCACCACGGAGCGCGGCATGAGCGTTGACTTGTAAAGCGGATCCGAAAGCTGCATGCCTTGCCGCAGACTCTGATCCACTTCCGTCCACATGTCTTCGTAGTAACGATTGCTCGTCACCAGCTTGGTGATTTCCACTGCATCAAGCATCGGCACACCGGCGTTGATCATCGTGCCCAGCGTGCGACAGGATCGCGTGACATAAAGCTGCGTGAACAGATCGCGCACCACAGGCACCGACAGCTTGAGCCAGTCGAAGAAACGAGAGCCCGTCGGCGTGCGTGCAAACCAGATCAAACCCGCGATGCTGGCGACCGAACCCATAAGCCAGTATTGCCAGTAATCGACAAGCGCAGCGCTCATCGCCATCAGCACCTGCGTCGGCACAGGCAAGGCCTGTCCCTTGGCGGAGTAGATCGAAGAAAACTTGGGCAGCACGAAGGCCATGAGGAAGATCGTCACGCCGATGGTCATCAGCACCATGAACGCGGGATAGAGCATCGCGCCTTTGATGGCTTTGGTCGTGCGCATTTCCTTGGACATGTATTCGCTGATGCGATCGAGCATCTGGCCCAGCGTGCCTGATACCTCCGCTGCACGGATCAGACTGGTCATGACCGTGGGAAACACACGTGGAAATCGCGACATTGCACGGGAGAATTCCAAGCCTGATTGCACCTGCGTAGCCACTTCGCGCATCACCGCTTTGAAGCTGACATTCGAGGACTGCTCGACGATTGATTCGAGCGCCTCGCTGATGGGCACGCCGGTCTCGATCATGATCGCCATCTGATGCGCGAAGAAGATCACATCCTGCCGCTTGACGCGCTTGGCGTGCTGCGTGAGTGACATTTCACCATCGTTGACATCAGCCTCGGCAACCTCGCTGAGCTGAGTGATGTACTTGCCTTCTTTGCGCAGCATGTGGCCGGCTTCTTCAGCGCTGATCGCCACGACAACGCCGCTGGCCAAAGTGCCAGAACCGTCACGAGCCTGGTAGGAATAGCGTCCCATAGATGATTTCCGAGTTCAGAGTTCCGAGTCCCGAGTCCCGAGTTCTGAGTTGTCAATTAAGCAGTGACAGAGCTGAAGAGTTCTTCAATCGTGGTGATGCCGTTTCTCACCTTTTCAATGCCATCGGCTGCCAGTGTCGTGTACTGCCCCGATGCCAGTGCGAGTCTGCGCAGCTCCTGAAGCGTCGCGCCGCGACTGACCGCATCCATCGTTTCATCATCGGGTGCAAAGAGTTCATAAATACCCATGCGTCCGCTGTAGCCGCTGTTGCGACACTTGGCGCATCCCACGCCTCTGTAGAACGTATCGACACCAACGCCGGCTCCCACCAGACGATCAAACGCCTTGCGCATCTGTGTGGGCAGTTCGACCACTTCCTTGCACTGGGGACAAATTTTTCGCAGCAGACGCTGCGCGAGAACACCCTTGAGCGATGCCGCCACGAGGTACGGCTCGATGCCCACGTTAAACAGTCGCGTCACAGCGCTGGGCGCATCGTTGGTGTGGAGCGTTGAAACCACCAAGTGACCGGTGAGCGCGGCCTGCACTGCGATCTTGCCGGTCTCTGCATCTCGAATTTCACCGACCATGATCACATCCGGATCCTGTCGCAGCAGTGCGCGAAGTGCTTTGGCGAATGTGAAGCCCGCCTTTTCATTGGTCTGAAATTGATTGACGCCTTCGAGCTGATATTCGACGGGGTCTTCGACGGTAGAAATATTCGTGGCATCATCAACGACTTCGCTGAGCGTGGCGTAGAGCGTGGTGCTCTTGCCGCTGCCGGTGGGGCCGGTGACGAGCACGATGCCGTTGGGCTGCGAAACAATGGAACGCCACTTGGCGAGCATGTCGAAGCTGAAGCCGAGCTTGTCGAGCCTGACCTGGGCACCGCGGTTGTCGATGACGCGCATGACGACCTTTTCGCCGAACTTGCCAGGCATGGTCGAGACGCGCAGATCGACAGCGCGCTTGCTGATCATGACTGTGATCGCGCCGTCTTGAGGCACACGCCGTTCACTGATATCCATACCCGCCATGATCTTCACACGGCTGACCATCGCCGGGGTCATCTGATACGGCGGCGTCATCTTCTGATACAGATTGCCATCAACGCGATAGCGCACGCGCAGCGCTTTATCACTGGGTTCGATGTGAATATCACTGGCGCGTTCCTGCACCGCGCTGTAGATGATGTAGTTCACCAGTTTGATGACAGGCGACTGATCGGCGGCCGAGTCATCGAAATTGCTCAGGTCGGCAATCTGCTGCTCGACGAGTGTGAGCGCATCGTCCTTGATGTCTTCCACCAGTTCATCGATGACGAACACATTCGACTGCGGCAGATGCAACTGCAGCGTCGAGCGAATGTCATTGGAACTGGCAGCGACAATCTGGACGGAGCAGTTCGCCAGCCGCTGTATTTCTTCGATGAGAAAGACGTTGGAAGGTTCAGGCACAGCGATGGTCAGCTTGCCGTTGACGTGAAACATGGGAAGCACACTGTGCTTCTCGATGAATTCGCGGGGCAGAATCTCCAGAATCTTCGGGTCCGCCAGTTTGGGCGACACCCGTGCGAACGGAATGCCCGACGCCTCCGCGACTGATTCAAGGACCTGCTCTTCGGTCACGAGTTTCAGTTCGATGAGCACTTCGCCCAGGAGTTTTTTGTGCCCCTGCGCGCGCTGAGCTTCCAGCGCCTGCGTCAACTGGTCGGCGGTAATAACACCGCGCGAAACGAGCAGATCGCCGACACGAATCGGACCAGCCGTGGCGCTGCTCTTGCCCTGTTTGTTTTCAAGTGCTGCTGCCATGATTAGATCCTCAAGCTGTTAACGGCCTCGGGAACAGTTGCGTACTGCTCAAAACGCGGGGCCAGGCGAGTGACCCGAAGAATCTGCTCGACATTACTCTGCACTGCCGCCAGACGAACCTGCCCCAGCAAATCGGCGCAGGAGTCCTGCAATGACAAAAGCGACTCGAGCCCTTTGGAGTCGATGAACTCGACCTCACTGAGATCGACAACGAAATCGCGCACCTGAGCATCGATTCGTTCCTCGACCGTTCGATGAAACAGATCGATGTGATCGCAGGTGAAGTCGCCTTTGAGCGATAGAACGCTCATCTGCCCCGTGTCTTCGTGATGAAGTTTCATGCCTCTCTTGCCTCCTGGATTCAGCGGTGCGACTTGCGCTACTGTGATCCACCCTGGTGTTGTCTCTTCCCGGATTCTTGCTTGAGTCCCTGTTACTCACGCGCTCTGTTTGACCAGTAAATTCTGATGTTTCTCAATCATCTTCCAGTATCTGGTGAAGTCGAGATTGACGAATTCCTGTGCGAGAACGGGGTCAAACTGCGTGCCTGCACAGCGGCGAATCTCATCGATGACCTGCTCGTGCGACATGCCTTTGCGGTAGGTTCGATTCGAACTCATCGCATCAAATGAGTCGGCCAGGCAGATGAGCCTGCCGAACATCGGAATGTCTTCGCCACTAAGTTTGTGGGGATAACCTTTGCCATCCCATCGTTCGTGGTGGTAGAGCACGCCGGGGATCAGATCGTGCATCTGGCGAATGTCTTGAAGAATCTTCGCGCCGACTTCGGGGTGCATCTTGATCAGATCAAATTCTTCATCGGTGAGTCGGCCGGGCTTACCCAGCACAGCTTCGGGCACACCGATCTTGCCGACATCGTGCACCAGACCTGAGATATAGACGCGTTCCACATCGTGTTCCGACAGGCCCGCCGCCTTGGCGAGCTGACGCGACATCATGGCCACGCGCTCGCTGTGACCGTGGGTGTAGCTGTCCTTGGCATCGATGGCCGCAGTGAGCGCGTGCAGCGTGCCCAGGAACATCGCCTGCATGTCATCGTAGAGCATGACATTTTCGATGAAGATCGAAAGGCTGTTGGCCAGAGCTGAGCAGAGCTTGGCATCGATGGCATCAATCTCGGAACCATCGAGCTTCTCACCGGCGAACATGACGCCTAGCACGCGCTGCTCAGTGAACAGCGGCACCACCAGCAGATCGCGCGACAGCTCCGGTAGATCGGAAATCCCCAGAATCGCGGTGTCGTCGGCAATCATCGGCGTGGACTTATCCATGCCTCGCGCCAGTAGCGTCGAACCGATCGCACGCAGTTGCTCCGAAGAGACGCGGATGTTGCCCGCTGTGAAAATCTTGTTGGAGAGAACGTTGAGCCTGGGATCATCATCAATCAGTTGCAGCGACAAAAAGCGAAGGCCCACCACCTGATGCAACTCGCGACACGCTTCCTGAAGAAACGTCGTCGGCGGCTGATCGACGGTCATGTTCGTCGCCAGTTTGTAGAGCAGGCTCAGCTCTTCGTAGGACTCACTCAGCTCATTGCTCAAGCCACCGATCTCACCCGTATGGCGATCAATATCTAGTGAATCCTGCCTCATCCACGACAGCATGCAAGCCAGTCGCTGCGCTTCAATGTCAGTGACGAGTGTGGAGCGATCGGCGCGCGAAACCGCAGCAGCGAAGTCGAACTGACGCGCATCGCAAATCTGATGAAGCTGATCCGATTCAAGCCACTGAGGCCCGACGAGCAGCGCGGCCAATAGGTTTTCGCTGCGCGATTCATCGGTCGCCCTGCGGCGGCGCTGAGCCGTCAGCGGCACCAGCCAAACACCGGGCCAGATCATCACTGCATGCTCGCCGCCATCAGAGAGCTGGGGCCACAGATGTCCTGCGCGGCGGGCAAAGGCAGGGCTATCGACAAGCAGCCGTTCGATCCAGCGAGGATCGCCTTGCGCTGCCGCAGTCGTCTGCGTGCGATCGCGCGACAGCTCGACCACCGTCACATCAAGCGACGCCAGCCGCTCGCGAATTCGATCGCTGAGCAGTGATTGCTGATCTTGTGTCTGTGCTTCTCTCACGCGCTCCTCTTCTCCTTAAATCAAGTCAAGGCTTTCATCCCTGTCAGTTCCTGCACCTTGGCAAGAATCTCTTTCGGACTGAACGGCTTGCTCAGCACGTTCACGATATTCGTCTTCTGTAGTGCCTCGGTAGGAAGACTAAAGCCACGCGCCGTGAGCATCAGTGCCCGCAGTTCATTGGTGCGCGGGTCTTCCTTTAATTTCTGACACATTTCAAGGCCGCTCATAAACGGCATCTGAAAGTCGGTGATGATGAGCTGAGGCAGATGCGAGACCGCCTGATCGAAGCCCTCTTCGCCGTTCTCGGCGGTGATAACTTCAAAGCCTGCATTGCGCAGCTTCAGACTGACCACATGCAGGATGTGAGTTTCATCGTCAACGACCAGAATGAGCGGTTTTTGTTCAGTCATGGATTACCTGGAAATATGAACATTATCTATCTATGAGTTGTCGGCTAATGGAAGGCTGTACGTAAATGTGCTACCGATACCCGGCTCACTTACGACAGAAACTTTGCCGCCATGCACGGTTTCAATAATCTGCTTCACAAGGTTCAGACCAAGGCCGGTGCCTTGCGCCAGTCGTTTGTGTTGATCGACGCGATAGAACTTCTCGAACAAATGCGGAAGATCATCGGCCGGGATGCCTACGCCGTTGTCAGCGACGCGGACGTACACCTTGCGATCGATCTCATCGACTTCGATGGAGATCGTCACCTTGCCGCCAGATGGCGTGTACTTGACCGCATTGCCCAGTAGATTGAGCGTCGCCTGATAGATCATGTCTTTGTCGGCGAACACCTGGAAATAGACCGGCGATGATGCATCCTTGAGTTCGATGTTGCGAGCGCGAGCCTGCGGCTGCATCACATCAACAGCATCGCGCACCAGTGAAGGAATGGAAACCTGCTCGCGCTGGACACGCACCACGCCAGCTTCGATGCGGCTGATGTTGAGGCTGTTGTCGATGAGGCGAGAAAGACGATTCGTTTCACCTTGGATGATGTTGTAAAACTCGGCGCGGGCCTGCTCATCCTGCGCTTCGCCATCGATGAGCATCTCGATATAAGCCTTGATGCTTGAGAGCGGCGTGCGCAGTTCGTGGGAAACGCTGGAGACGATATCGCTCTTCATTTCAGCGATTTCCCGCTCACGGGTGACATCGCGAATGACCGTCACCACGCCGACTGAATCATTGCCATCAGTACCAGCGCCTCGGCCATTGCTTCGGCCCGACCCGATGCCCGCCACCTTGATGTCATAGACATGTTCGCGGCCATCGCGCTGAAGTCGATGCTCGACATGGCGACGATGCCCAGGCGCTGCGGGCACGCCTTCGAGGGTGTCCTTGATGAGCTTCACCAGCGAGCGATCGTCGATGACCTGATCGATGGGCCTTCGCAGGGAATAGCTTGTATCAAAGCCCAGCACCGTCGCGGCAGCATTATTCGCCAGCGCCAGTTCATTGAAGGCATCGGTGACAAGCACTGCATCGGTGATGGAGTTGAGCACTGCTTCAGTGTGACGACGCTCAGCCTCGGCGATGCGAAGCTGGATTTCCAATTCGCGGCGTTTGGCGACGAGAGTCTGGCATCGTTCACGAAGCGAGCTCATGCTCTGCTCGATGACCTGCGCCAAGGGCGCCAGGCCCATGCCAGGCGGCACGGGAAGCTCGCGGGAATCGGCGCGGGCCAGGATGCTGACATGATTCATGAGCCTGCGCAGTTCGGAATTGAACCGGCTGATGACCATGTAGTGCGCTAGGCCGACGAGTCCGCCGAAGATGCCGGCAATGGCGAACTGCATCAGCGGCCCTGTGCCCAGGAAGGAAACGGTAGGCGTGGAGTCGAGCGAAATGAACAACGCCGTCAACAACGTGACGACGATGCCCACTCCCACACTCAGCCATTTTCCCACTGACAAGGTGACGCCTCTCACAGAAAAGTTTTTGCAATGCGATGACGATCCGCAAAGTCAATCAGCGCTGGGCATCAGCACCGCGATTGATTTGTGCCAGCAGTTTTTTTGCACGTTCATCTTCGGGATTGCGTTTGAGTGCATCCTGATAGGCGACGCGTGCCGCATCGAATCGGCCGGCTTGTTCGAGGGTGATGCCGCGCAGAATCATGGCCTGCGTCTCGCCGGGGGCGAGCTGCGCTGCGCGATCAAAGTGCGACAGTGCTTTGTCCGTTTCCTTGCGCTTCTGCCAGACCAGGCCCGCCAGCATGTAGCCCTCTGGCTGATGCGATGCCAGCGAGATGACGCGGTTGGCGGCGCTGAGCGCGGGGCCAAGTTCATCACGCAGCAGCGAGATTTCGCTGAGCTTGATCCAGCAGTCCACATCATTGCGATCGATGCGCGTCAGTTCGAGATAGGTCGTGCGGGCATCGTCGATGCGATCGGCATTCATGTACGTGTTGGCCAGCAGGTGAAGCATCTCGGCTCTTCGCTCAGGACGGCCATCGCGAACGAGTCGTTGGATGTCGCTGACAGTTTCGTTGTACTGCTTGGATCCGATGCGGGCCATCACCAGGTCTTCGACGATCTGAAGATCATCAGGGCGAAGCAGCGACGCTTGACGGAAGTACTCAGCCGCCTTGGCGAAGTTGCCTTGCACCAGATAGAGCTGGCCTAGGGCGACGCGGATGCCTGAGTTCTGATCGAAGTATTGGGTCTTGCTTTCAAGCAGCGCCAGCGCTTCATTGGTCTTGCTCATGGCCACGAGCATCTCGCTGACCGCCAGCAGAAAGTTGATGCTGTCAGCCTGCAATTCGTAAGCCTTGGCATAGTCTGCGTGGGCACGATCGAATTGTTTCCAGCGCTGATTGACGATGCCGCGGAAGTAGTACGCCTCTGCCAGCTTCTCATTGAATTCGATGGCCTTGGTGAAACGCTGCGAGCTTTTTTCGAGCTGACCGCGTTCCAGAGCGATACGACCAGCCAGTGACCAGAGGCGGGGATTCTGCGGGTCCGCAGCAATCGCTTCGAGCAGGGTCTTTTCAGATTGATCGAGGTCGCCGGTTTCGAATTGTTGTGTGGCAATTTGAAGCTTGTGCTCGGAACGAATGGTGCTCCAGCGCGATGTCGCAGCATCGACATTGTCTTTGTGCGACGACTGATTGGAATGGCAGCCGGTGAGCGACAGCATCGCAGCGGCGAGCAAGGTGAGCATGGCGAAGACGGGACGGGGCATGAGCTTCATGGCATCTCTCCAGGGTTGTGCGGGGCGGTGAGCTCTTTCTCGCATCCCCAGTCAATTCAAAAGGCCGAGCCGGCATCTCTCCGGTTCGGCCTTATCTATTCTTCGTCGCAATCGGGGTCGCGATTTAGTTCGATCCGTCAGCTTGCTTCTTGGCATCTTCGATGAGCTTGTTCAAAGCCTCGATGGCCTTCTGAGCTTCTTCATCATCAGCGTTCTGCTGGTCGCTGCTGTTGCTGTTTTTCACTTCTTCCGTTTTTGCAGCGGGAGCAGGTGTTTCATTTTTCACAGGTGCTTGCGTGTCAGCCGCCGCTTCTTCCTCGGTTGGTGCCGGGGTCGGATCAGCAGCAGGAGTTTCATCCTGTGCAGGTGCAGGTGTCGGTGCCGGCTCAGTGGCGGGCGCTTCAACTGGTGCATCCTTGACCGGGGTCACGCTCAAGTCATCGCTACCTTGGGTCGGCGTGACCGGCGTCTCGGGTTGCCACGCATCAGCAGCAGGCTTGAAGCGATCGACGGGATTGGTTGATTCCGTCTTGGGCAGATCATTGATCACCGGAGCCTGAACGGATTCACCTTTGGCGGGTGAACCGATCTTGGCATCGATCATGTGATTAGCGGTCTCACGCAGAATCGAGCGGTGGATGTTGTTGACGCGCTGGCCGGTGATTTCAGTCTTCATGCGGCGAGCATCAACAATCGTCGAATCGAGATTCAGAGCCTTGTTGGCTTCCATGAGTGCGAGATCGTTCTTGCCTTCCTTGTAGTACTTCAGAGCGTCCTGCATGTAGGAGTGCGTCTGCTTGGTGCGTGACCAAGGGAGCAAACCTTCGCGAGCGCCCATCGCCGCGATATCGACTGATTCAGAAGCACGGTCGCCGGTGGCATAAAGAATTTCATCACGGACGATGGTCGGGGTGACCATGAAGATGACTTCGGTGCGGTTGGTGGAATCATCAACACCCTTGAAGGCGTTGCCCAGCACCGGCACATCACCTAGGCCAGGGACCTGACTGCGCGAGACCTGTGTGGTTTCCTGGAACAGCCCGCCGATGACGACGGTCTGACCGGAGCGGACCATGACGTTGGTGGTCATCGTCTGTTCTTCAGTTTGCGGAATGATGAAGCCACCTTGCAGGATGGTGTTGCCGGTGGAAACTGAAGGACGCAGTTCCAGACGGACCATGCCATCGTCAGAGACGAAGGGGCGAACGGTGAGCTGGGTACCAATGTCGAGGAACTCGACGGTTTGCGTCGTTGATGTTTCGGTCTGCTGCGTGCTGATGTAGCCCAGACGACCACCGATGAGGAGGTCAGCGCGCTGACGGTTGAGCACGAGAATTTCGGGGTTGGCGACGACGGTGGTGTCGGTCACTTCATCCAGTGCACGAACGAAAGCTTCCACCGAGCCAGCGACAAAGCCCAGTTTGAAGTTGGACTTGCCTGTGCGTGTGTTGCCTGGCTGACTTGAGCCGACCACGGTGCGCTTGCTGGGGATCACAGAGCCGTCGGCCAGTTCATCAATTGCATCGAGCGGCGTGGTGAAGGCATCGATCTGCGAGCCGCCGAGCACGGTGATATCGACGCCAAAAGCGTTGGCTTCGGAAAGCTTGGCCTGAAGCACGGTGGCTTTGATGCTCACCTGCTTGGGGCGGATATCGAGTTCTTTGATGATGGAGACGATCTGCTCGACGTTGCCTTGCAGATCGCGAAGGACGAGCGTGTCCTGGTGAGCTGTGGAGTTCTGGCCGTTGTCGGTGACCGACGCAGCCATGCCCGGAGGCACCGCACCGCTCATGGCGATGGAGCCAGCGCCTGAGAGCAAGGGCGTGACGAAGGTCGAAGCGTCCTTGGCGTTGAGGTAGTTCAGGCGAATGATCTTGGTGACAGGCTTTTCTTCCTGCTTCTGAATCTCCGCCAGTTCCTTGGCGGTGTAGATGTAGATGAACTTGCCCTTCTCGCGGTAGCCAAAGCCGTTGGCGTGAAGGATGGCATCGAGCGCATCGTAGAAGTCAACGCCATAAAGGTCGGCAGTGACCGAACCGCTGACATCTTTGGTGGCGATGATGTTTCGCTTGGACTGAATCGAAAGGAGCTGAAGCACGGTGGAGACATCGAGGTCTTTCACGTGCAGGTCGATCTCGCCAAAGGCACCGGCTTGAACGGTCTGACCATTGGGGATGTCATCGTTCTGGCCTACGGGTTTGCCGGTCTCGACCGCGGCGGGCTTGCCGCTGTCGAAGATGTCTCCGCCATCGCTCTCGCCATCAGCGGCGGCGAAGAGTCGGTAGTCCACCTGGACTACGCCGTTTGCCGCGATCGCCAGATCGCTACAAACCCACCCACCCAGGCAAAAAAAAACGGCTGCGGTCATACGACGTTTGTGATTCTTCAACATCTCAGGCTCCTTTTGCTTACCTGTGGCCCGACTCTATGAAGCTGTCAGCTATCAGCTTTCAGCTATCAGCTATCAGCTTTCAGCCTTGAACCATCGTGGTCGTTCTCAGTCCGAAAAGCTGATGGCTGATGGCTGACTGCTGACTGCTGACTGCTTCTATTTCTCAATTGCGGTACATCCGCAATTCAAATTCTTCTTCCCAATCGATGTGCTTCAGTGACACGCTGTGTTGTGTGATGCGCGTGATCTTGAAGCCTTCCATCGGTTCGCTTCCAACCTGAAACAGTTTGTCGTTGAGCAGTGCTCGCGGGTCATCCTGCATGATGGTCGAGCGCAGTTTCAACGTCGTCAGCTTGGCGAGCATCTCTGCCCGTCTTGCCTCATCGGACTTTTTCGGAGGCAAGTTTTGCGCTGCAGTAACTTTTGTGGACTCAATCCTCACAAATTGATTCATGTCAATGCGGAACAGGTCGCGCTTGCTTTGGTCAGATAGCCGCACATTGACCGTTGCAAGACGAGGGGTGAAGGTCAGTTCAACCGCCTCGCCCTTGACCGGCGTGGCGTCTTTGACCTTGGAAGAATTCGCCGAGGCCGAGCGAGGTGCGCTCTTGAAAAGCATCTTGCCCCACATGAACGCAGCCACCACGATCAGCGCCATCATGATGCCGAACTGCTTGCGATTGGCGGTCAGTTGCTTGCCGATTCTTTTAAGACTCGTGCTCATGGCTGGCTCCTTGCCGAGTTTGCGCCGGGCGTTGTAGAGAACGTCGTCAGTTCCAGCCGGGCGATCACGGGGACATCAGGCTTGGTCGGTTCGCCGCTGATTTCCAGACGGTTGATGCGCGTCAGGCGTGACATGGTTTCGATGTTCTTGACGAACTCGAAGATGCCCGGGTATTCGCCTTCAAATCGCAGCGACATGGGAATCACATTGAAATCCGCGCCGCTGACAATCGCCTGCGTCTGCACTTCCTGATTGCTCATGCCTTGCGCGAGCATCTCGGAATTGAGCCGGCGCAGCACATCCGCAAGATCACTTGAATCAGGCACGATGCGGTTGGTGTTCACTGCTGTCTTGCGAAGCTCGATGACCTGCTCGCGCATTTCACCCAGACCTTGCACACCTTTGCGATCAACGCCCAGTTGTTTTTTATTCGCTTCGACTTCCGCAGCCAGCGTGGTGCGTTCCTGCGAACGAGGCCAGTGGCTCAGGCCGGCATAAGCTGCGCCGCAGAGCACGATCGCCAGCGCGGTGAATTTCATATCCTTCTCAATCTGCATCTGCCACCCCCTCCAGTTTCTCCAGCTTGTTCAGATCGACGTACTGCCGATCCAGACGCACTTCCATCGTCACTCGAAACCGGCGACTCACCACGCCATCAAGCTCACTCGATCTGCTAAAGAGCAGCTTCACATTCGTGAACAGCGGCGACTCCGCCAAGGCTCCGACAAAATCCGCGATCCGGCCATCATCAGGACTCAGTGCTGTCAGTTCGATTCTCAGTGGATCAGCGCCCTTGGTAGCCACAGGCACCGTCCTGGCTTTAGTCGCCTTCTTCCCCTTGGAATCATCAAGCACCTTCGCGGCGGCGGGCACCGGAGGCTTGGTCTCCAGTCGTACATCCACCAGAGCAATCGATGAAGGCGCGAGATTTGAAACCGCAGCGAGCACATGCGTGAAGCTCACCGGCAGCGTCACCTGCTGATGCACCTGGAGCTGCCCTGACAACTTGCGATGCTCTTCCTGCAATACCGCCAGTTCCTTGAACTGCCGCTGAAGCGCGGTGCCCTCGGCTTTGATCTGTGCCGCGTAATCACGCTGCTCCAGCATGCCGCTGTCGCCAATCACATGCGCCACCACCAGCACCACCGCGACCACCGCCACGAATGCCGCTTCGCAGAACAATCGCGCACGGCGGCGCTGTCCATTGAAGTACGAAGGCGGTAAAAAGTTAATACTGTTCATGCTGCCTCCTTCACTGCACCCAAACGCGCAAAGCGAAGTGCCAGACCTGCCGCCACTGCCCAGCAGTCAGGCGGATTCAGCGCGAGCAGACTCTCACTCACGCCGCTCCAATCCATGTGCCGGGCAGGATCAAGCTTGCGAGCTTCGATGCCCACTTCCTTCGTCAGCGTGTCCACCAGCAGCGGATCAACCGCCCCGCCACCAGCCAGCAGCACTTCAGTGGCGCGCTGGCCCCGGAAGGTGACGCCCTGGTATCGCAGACACCGGCCGATGTCTTTGCACAGTTCGGTCATCAGCAGACGCACCGCATCCTCAATCGCCGCAGCCGTATGCTCGCGGCGACTGTTGCCGACGATCGGGCTTTCGCCGCTGTCGCCGCTCGTGCGCCGTGCCAGCACCTGCGAAGCTTCCGATGGTGAGATATTAAATTTCGTAGCGATGGCATCTTCGAACTGCCTGCCGCCGATGTCGCTGCGCTTGAAGAACATCACACGGCCTTGCCGGGTGATGAGCACGTTGGTGCCGGTGGTTCCCAGATCGACCACAAGCTGCACGCTTTCGCTGCCGCCCTTGCCGCACACCAGCGCCATGTTGCTCAGCGCGGTGGCATCGACATCAACCGCTTCGAGTTTCAAGTTGCACGCGTTCATCAGCGCGATGTGCTGATCCAATGCCTTCTGCGGCACAGCGAGCAGGATGATCTCCTGCCGCAGCTCTTCGCCCTGACGCACTTCGCCAGCATCGAAGAATTGAATGCGATAATCGCTGCCCAGCTTCAGGCGATCGGAGGCTTCCCACTCCACCGCAGCCTTAAGCTCATTAGGCGGCATCGGCGGCAGCCGCAGGTTCTTCACCTGCAACACCGACGAAGGCAGTGAGGTCACTGCATGCTTGCCGCTGAAAGATGTGTTCTCGAGTACATCGACCAGCGCCTGGGCCTGAGCCTTGGCGTGGTCAACACTACCCACCGCCAGGTCCATCGGAATGCCCGATGCGCCTGCTGCGATCACCTGCCATCGGTTCTTCGTCCAGGTGAGTTGCACGGCCCTGACCGCGCGCGTCCCCAGATCAATACCGATGGGTGTCTTGCCTCTCTCCTGCCATGTTCCAAACACGTTAGCCTCCATTCACCGGCACAACGGTCACTCGCCCTGTCATGGCGGCCACCGTCACGCGATACCGGATATCCCCGAACACCAGATCCACGGACCCACCAGTGTCGGGGCCCCCCAAAGCATCAAAGACAATTTCAGCATCGTCACCAAACGAGGCAGACTCAATGGTCACCCCGTTAAAACGCGAATCATTGGCGAAGTCAACGACATAATTTCCAGTCGCAGCCGTGCCGCTCTTCCAGTTCACACCCAGCGTCGTGCCATCGCTCGTCGCCAGTCGGTAGCTGTTGGTCGCCGTATTGAAGACCACCTTGCGCGACTTCTGCCGGGTGATCGCTTCGTTCTGTGCGAAGAGCAAATCTGCAATCACGATGCGAGCACCAGCCTGCACATTGAGTGAACCAGTGTTGGACATCGAAGGCACAACGATCGCACCAGCGATGGCGACGATCGTGACAACGACCAACACCTCAACGAGTGTGAACGCCTTGGGAATGGCATTGCGAATAGACATATCTCTTCCTTCAAGCCTCCAAGGGGGG
>CAZYQL010000017.1:32235-37742 GCA_964650055.1 uncultured Phycisphaeraceae bacterium
CTCACTTCGCCGGTGCATCCACCTTGACCTTCACGGTGCCGCTCTTGAGCAGGGCCGTGAGATTTTCAGTGGCTGAAATCTGCTTGCGAAGCAGATCGATCATCTGATTGCGCTGAGCGCCCGCGTTTTGCAGGCCTTCGTTCTGAGCCTGAGCAGAGCTCGCAAAATCAGCGGAAACCTTGGTGTTTTCGCTCGTCCAAAGCGTCCACAGGTTCAGCGTCAGCAGCACCGCAATAACAGTAAGCACAGTGTTCAAGTAGCGAAGCGATTTCATGGCAGACTCCTCTGGCGGCGCGTTAAGAACCACGCCGCGAGTGATTGACCTCTCCTGCCTGATCGGCAGAATCGGCACGCAACTGAGGGACTAATGCGCGTTGAGAAGTGAGATGAATAAAACGATGCGGGTCGTGACGGTTGTAACGGTTGGGAGGCGCGGGGCGAGACGCGTGTGAGGTTTTGCGCAATCCACGCAGAATCACATTCTTCGTTTAGCCGCTGGCCATAGGCTTTGCGACGGCCAGCGCGGAGCGTCGGAGGACCTATGCTCCGCGGCTAAACAAAAAACCTCACCCCTCACGCGCGATGATCGCCTTCATGTCCGCAGGCAAATCGCATGTCGCCTTCGCCTCTTCGGCGATGAGTTCGCAGGCGTGCAGCATCGGCCGCGCAGCTTCAGTGTGATCGGTCACATCCTGCCTTGCGTAGTGGCGCTCGCCTGCCAAGGGATGACCAAGCTGTGAAAACATGATGCGAATCTGATGGAGGAAGCCGGTACCCAGTTCCACTTCAATGAGCGTGCTCTTGGCGAAGACCTGCACGCTCTTCCAGCGAAGATCGCACCATCTCGATCCCGCAGGCCAGTCGCTTTCGGGTTGCGTTTCATCGACGATTCGCACCGTAGCTGGGCGATGCCTGGCGATATTGAGCAGCATCTTTTCTTCGCGCTCGCCTTCGAGCTGGCCTAGTACTAGAGCGTGATATCGCTTGGTGGTTCGGTGCTCAGTGAAGGCTTTACGTAGGCGTGTCCAGGTGTCTTGACGGGTGGCGAAGAGCAGCGTGCCGGAGGTTTCGACATCGAGGCGATGCACCACGCCGCTGCGCAGACCGCCTTCGCCGACGCCTTGCATCTGCGGATATTTCGCGATCAGTGCGCTGAGCACGGTTTGCGTTTCCTCTTCCTTGAGCGGATGCACAGGAACACCCGCTGGCTTATTCACGATGACCCAGCCTCGCTCTTCATCGGCAGCGAGAATCTCCAACGCCAACTCTTCATTGATGATGGCGCTCTGCTTTTCGTGAGGTGTGAATGAAGCGACCTTCACCGATTGACCAGCGGTGAGTTTGTACCCCTTGTGCTTTCGCTTGGCGATCCAGTGATCGACCTGAACGAGTCCGCGATCGAGCAGCCGACTGGCCTGCGACAGCGACAAGCCATAGCGACGCACCAGAATCTGCTGCAAGCGCAAACCGACCTCGGCATCTTCAATAACAAAGCGCTGAGGCAAAGAAGGATCAACAGGTTTTAGAGGTGGCCACATGGCGGCAAGTGTAGCGAGGTTGCACAGGGGTGGTGATCAAGGCGCTGATGTCGCTACGCCGCAAGCGGCGAGAAGGCTCTGGCCCTGACTCCGCATCGCGGTTAAAGTGTTATTCACACCATGTACGCCGTCACCTGTTCATCTTGTAGCCACGTTGAGAAATCGCCCTTTGCCCGGGTCGGTGCGGTGATGGTCTGTCCATCGTGCAAGTCGCCGGTGCAGCTTCGTGTGGAAGATGTCAAGCATCAGGTGAAACTTCGCACGGAAGGCGATGATGATCTGTTCAAGCTGACGCCCCTCGCTGTGGAAGAAGCTGCCGCAGCGACGACCGCGCTCGAAGAGCCGACGGTGAAACAGACGACGACGATCAAGGCATCGGACCTGGAGATTCACGAGGATCAGGCGGAACTGGCCCACGCAGCGAGCCGCCGCGCCGAGACTCAGCGTAAGCAAAAGCCCAAGGCTCAGGCGATCACCAGGCCCGGACTTTCCAGCGGCGAACTGGCGCAGCACCTGGCACAGAAGCGAAAGAAGAAGACGATGCTCGTCGGCGGCGGCGTGGCGCTGGCGGCGGTCATCGGGCTGGTCGTTCTTCTAAGCTCTATGGGTGGCAACGGAACTGGCCCCGGCAAAGACACAAATAAAGACGGCAACCTCGCTGTCATCCCTGATCCGCTCACGCCCAAAGATGGTTCAGCCGTCACGAGCAAAGACGCCACCAAAGACGCCACCAAAGACGGCACCACGCCGCTGCCTGTCAAAGACAGCGCCATCACCAAAGACGCCGGCAAGTCCGTCGATCCCACCAAAGACAAATCGGTCCCCGTGCCTCCGGCTGCTGCGCTTCGCATCACCGCCTTGCCGCTGGGCATCGATAGTTGGCAACCCGTCAACGAACCCTTTCGCCCTGTTGCGCCCGGCAGTCGCGTGCTGGTGATCAATGATGTGCGTGAAGAAGGCGGCGGCGGCGGGCAACTCTTCAAAGCGCAGGTCATCAGTCAGGGCGTCGCCTCGGCACTCATCAGCGTGGCCTTGGTCAATGATGAAGATCGGGTCTATGCCCGCTTTGAACGGCCACATTTCCTGATCGATGGCAAAACGCCTCGCCCGGTGCAATTGAGTATTCCGCCCGAACTCTGGAGCGCCACATCCAGCGTCTATTGGCAGGTGCAGCCGATTGATACACACCTCACCAATCTCACCCTGCTCGAAGACACGCTGGCTGAACCGATCAAAGATGAGAAGGAAGTCACGATCAAAATCTCCGCCTACAACGGCTCAAATTTTCAGCTTAAAGACGCAGCCTTCGTGATTCAAGGGATCGACAGTACAGGCCAGGTCGCCAGTCAATGGCGACTGAAATTTCCCAGTGCGGTCGAAGCCCGAAGCTGGCTCAAGTTTGAAGCGCAGCTTCCGGGCGCAGCTGCCAAGGATGTAAACAGTTGGCGCGTGCTCGGTGCAGGGTTGCCTTCGGGCACTGCGGTGGAGCCGCCGGTGATTGAGCATCAGCCCGACCCCAAAGAGCGCGATCCGAAGGAGCCTGTCATTCCGCGTCGCGGTCGTGGGCTGTTTGATTTCTGATCGAGTGTTTCCAATTCTTCTCGCTTGGTTCTTTCAATCTTTCTTTAACGAGGTGTCATGGCTTACCGTCTGCACATAGCGTTTTTCCTGTCGTTGCTCTTGGTCTGCGCCAGCCGCGCTGCCGGACCGGTCTCTGAAGCTCACCTCCATCAAGAAGAAGTGGGCTTGATCAAGTACCGACTCATCAAGCCGTCGAGTATTGAAAAAGAAAAACGCTATCCGCTGATCGTTCACCTCCACGGTGCAGGCGAGCGCGGCGACGACAACGCCAAACAACTGGCCCACTTCTTCGCCCCCGGCAAAGCACTGGCGAAAGTCGATGACGCCAAGCAGCCTTATTTCGCTTTCGCGCCGCAGTGTCCAAACGGGGAGCAGTGGGTGAACGTGCCTTGGAAAGATGGGTCCTACGAGCTGAAGAAAATCAGCGATGCGCTGGACCTCGCACTCAGGGCGATGGATCAGATCATCAAAGACAATCCCATCGACACCTCGCGCATCTACATTACCGGCCTCTCCATGGGCGGCTACGGCACATGGGATGCGATTCTGCGTCGCCCCGATTTCTTTGCCGCCGCGGTCCCCATCTGCGGCGCAGGCGATCCGAGCAAAGCGAAGCTCATCGCCAAGCTGCCGATCTGGGTCTGGCATGGTGATGCGGATACTGCGGTGCCCGTCAAAGGCTCGCGTGACATGATCGAAGCGATTAAGAATGCAGGTGGCAATGCGAAGTACAGCGAACTGGAAAAGGTCGGCCACAACAGTTGGGACGCTGCGTATGACAGCAGCGAGATGTGGCAGTGGATGTTCGAGCAGAAGCGCGAAGTGAAGGAGTGAAGAAGTGAACAAGTGAAGAAGTGGCTGCGCACCCTCCGCTTCACCGCCACCGGCAGAGGCTCGCGCAGCCCTTTAACGTAAACGCATACGACTTTTCTTATTCCCCTCCTTGAGAGGGAGAGGAGTACGAGCCATATCCCCCGGCCTTGCAATTGCCCTGCACCCTGCAATCGTTTTCTTGACTTTTCCTCACCGCCACATTAGCCTCGCCAAACTATTTACCAACGAGTCGGGTTTGGTACAAGCGTGTTCCGCATCAAGAGCATCAATCGTCAGCCGGTGACTGGACCGAAATATCACCCTTTCCGCGCCTCCTGTCGGGGCGACGTGTGGAGATTTTTTCATGCAAGATCAGATCAAACGTAATGTGTTGTTGTGGGCCAGTTTCCTGACGCTGATTGCTGCGGGCATGGGCTTTGCCGTGCGCGCCGCCATCTTGGGCAACTGGGCCAGTCAGTACGGCTTCACCAACACCGAACTGGGCACCATCACCGGCGGCGGGCTCGTCGGCTTCGGCGTCGTGATTCTATTGGCCAGCCTGATCACCGATCGCGTCGGGTACAAGGCGATCATGCTGCTGGCGGGCGTGCTTCAGATCGCCTCCTACTTCCTCACCATCGCAGCAGGCGCGGCCTTCGCCAGCGGCGGCAAGGATGGCGCGTATGCCTGCCTTTACTGGGGCATGTTCATGTTCTCCGTCTCCTGCGGCCTGTGCGAGTGCGTCATCAATCCCCTCGTCGCCACGCTCTATCCCACGAAGAAGGTGCACTACCTCAACATCCTCCACGCAGGCTGGCCCGCCGGCCTCGTGCTCGGTGCGCTGGTCGGCATCATCGGCGGCGAGTATGAAATCTCCTGGCAGGCGCAGCTGGGCATGTTCCTCATCCCCGTCATCGCCTACTTCGGCATGAGCGTCGTCAACACGTTCCCCAAATCCGAGGCCAGCGCCGCCGGCCTGAGCTTCGGAACCATGCTCAAGGAATTCGCCCAGCCCGTGCTCCTCGTCCTGCTTTTCCTCCACGCTTGCGTCGGCTATGTCGAACTGGGCACCGACTCCTGGATTTCCAAGATCACCGGCACCATCGCTGAAGGTCAGGGCTTGTACCTCTTCATCTATGCCTCACTGGTCATGACCGGCCTGCGATTCTTCGCCGGCCCGATCGTTGAAAAGGTCAACCCGCTTGGTCTGCTCTGCATCTCCGCAGCCCTGGGCGCCATCGGCCTGTTCATGATCGGATCGGTCCCCAAAGAAGGCATCACCATGGTCTGGATCGCAGTCACCATCTACTCACTGGGCAAAACCTTCCTCTGGCCCACCATGCTCGGTGTGGTCGGCGAACGCTTCCCTCGCGGCGGAGCACTGACGATGGGTGCCATGGGCGGCATCGGTATGCTCTCGGCAGGTCTGCTCGGCGGCCCGGGCATCGGTTACAAGCAGGACTACTTCGCTTCCCATCAGATTCAGGAAGCCGCCAAGGAAACCTACACCCGTTACGCCGCTGAAGGCGAAAACGGCTTCCTCTTCTTCCCCAAGGTCAAGGGTCTTGATGGTGC
>CAZYQL010000018.1:0-29208 GCA_964650055.1 uncultured Phycisphaeraceae bacterium
TGCCGGTTTCCTTGGGGCCTGCGTGGGTGACGCCCAGGTGCAGCGGGTGATCGAAACGTTTGCTGATTTCGGTGTAGGCATCCATGACGAGCAGCGGGTCGATGGATTTGGCGCTGATGGCGATGTCGTAGAAATCGCGTTCGTAGAAGATGTCGAGATATTCTTCGAGCTTGGCGATCATGATGGCGAGCATGTGGCCGTGCTTGTTGTGGGAGAAGACGCCGCCGAGTTCTTTGAGGCGTTTCTGTTTGTCCTTGCGCTCGACGATGGAGCCTTCGTTGACGCCCACGCGAATGGGGACTTTGTGTTCCTTGCAGGCATCGATGACTTTCTCGACTTGAGCGCGGTCGGTGATGTTGCCCGGGTTCAGGCGAATTTTGTGCACACCTGCTTCGATGGAATCCAGAGCGCGCTGAAAGTGGAAATGCACATCCGCCACGATGGGCACGTTCACCTGCTTGAGAATTTCCTTGAGGGCATCGGTGTCCTTTTTCTCAGGCACCGCGACGCGAACGATATCGGCACCAGCCGCAGCGAGCTTGTGAATCTCTGCGACACAGCGGTCGATTTCGTAGGTGTAGCCCGCAGTCATGGACTGCACGGAAACAGGGGCGTCGCCACCGATGGTGACGTAGCCGTGCTGTTTATCGCCGAGGGTGATCTGCCGCGTTTTTCGTCGTTGTTGCATGGCACTTTCAGGAGATCGAGGGAGCGAAGTTCAATACGAAAGTATAGCGGAAACGGCTGCGAATGATCGCTAGTGGGCCTGCCGCCTGCACCGCATCCAAAGCCTGCATGCGATATCCTTTATTTCGATGCGACTATTCCAATCCCTTTCGTTGTGCCTCTTACTCTGTTACAGCACTGTTCATGCCGAGCAGTCAGCCGATGTCATCGTCTATGGCGCCACGCCCGGCGGCTTCTGTGCTGCGATCGCTGCGGCTCGTGAAGGAGCCAGTGTCATCCTGATCGAGCCGACCAATCATGTGGGCGGGGTCAACACCGGCGGCCTCTGTTTCAGCGATTCCAATCAAACCGTGCGCTCCACCGTCATGGGCCTCTTCGACGAATGGCACACGCGCATTGAAAAAGATTACACATCACGCAACATCAAGCTGCCATACACCGTCAGCGTGAAGGATCAAACCAAGTGGTCCTACGAGCCACACGTGGCGATGCGAATCACCATGCAGATGCTGGACGAAGCGAAGGTGAAGGTGCTCACCGAGCATGTCCTGGAATCCGTCACCAAGACTGGGCCGCGCATCACCAGCCTCGTCACCAGCAAAGGCACGTTCAAGGCGAGCGTCTTCGTCGATGCGACTTACGAGGGCGATCTCATGGCGGCTGCGGGAGTGAGCTGGACGATTGGCCGTGAAGGTCGCAAAGAATTTGATGAATCACTGGCGGGCAGGCAATACCCCAAGCCCAAAATGAAATTCAATGGCTTTGACGATCAGGGCAAACTGCTGCCGCTGCTCACTGCTGCTGAGGATGACGTCGATCCCGCGCTGGGCGATGACCGCGTGATGACTTACAGCTTTCGCCTTTGCCTGACGACCGATGCCGCCAACCGCGTGGAGCTGCCCAAGCCCGCCAACTACGACCCGGCAAGATTTGAAGCCATGCGCCGTTATCTGGCGAGCAAAGGTAACGGCGTCAGATTTGATCTTTACGATGTGCCCGGCAACAAACTCGATGGCAACAACTCCATCGGCGGCCAGTTTTCCCTGGGCCTCGTCGGTGCCTGCAACGGCTGGAGTGAAGCCAACGCCAAAGATCGCGCCGCCCTCTGGGAAGCACATAAACAGTACACGCTCGAGTTCTATCACTTCCTCACCACCGACGCCGCAGTGCCCGCAGCAACGCGTCAGCAGTATGCGAAGCTGGGCCTTTGCAAGGATGAGTTTGTCGAACATGGTCACTGGCCCCCGCAGCTTTATGTCCGCGAAGGGCGGCGGATGAAGGGCCTCTATGTCGTCAGTCAGAAGGACATCATCAGCGAGCCGACCAAGGATGATCCGATCGTAATTTCATCCTTTCCCATTGACTCTCATGATGTGCAGCGCATCGCCCTCAAAGATGGCAGCGTCGTCAATGAAGGCACCATCTTTCCTGTGCGCATGAAAGGCAAAGGCCACGGCTATCCCTATCACATTCCCTACCGTGCAATTCTCCCCAAAGCTGATGAGTGCACCAATCTGCTCGTGCCCGTAGCACTGTCGTGTACCCACGTCGCCATCTCTTCTATTCGCGTAGAACCGACGTGGATGATCCTGGGCCAGAGCGCGGGCATCGCCGCTGCACTGGCAGCGAAGCAGAAGGTGGCGGTGCAGGAACTGCCTTATGCGAACCTGCGCCAGCGGCTGCTGGTACAGAAGCAGGTGCTCGATTTGCCTGAGATTTCTGATGCGACAACACCCGCCGCGCCTGCTGCACAAGCGCCATCCATTGATCCTTCCAAATTGACCGGCCTCGTGATCGATGATTCAAAAGCACAACTCAAAGGCCACTGGGTGCGCTCAGACAACTTCAAACCTTTCATTGGCGCGGGATACATTCACGATGATCGCCGGGCTGATGGGCAAAGCAGCGCCACGTTTGAGTTCAAGGTGAAAATGGATGGGCGCTACGACATTCGCCTGGCCTGCTCCGCACATGAAACCCGCGCGACGCAAGTGCCCATCACCATCGTCAGTGGCAAGCAAAAATTTCTTTGGACTGTCGATCAAACAAAGCCGCTACCCAAGGGCGAACAATTTCGCACCATCGGCACGATCGATCTCACTGCCGCCGATGTGACGACGATCACCTTCAGCAACAAGGATACGAACGGGTTTGTGATACTCGATGCACTGCAGGTGATTGAAGTCAGCAAATAATTAGCCGTTCGCCTTGGCGAACGGAGTTTGAGATCGCCGCAAAAAGCCGCAAGAAGCGCAAAAAGGAAATGTGAAACCCATGAAAAAACTCTTATTCGCACTCTGCATGCTGATGTTTGCCCCGGTTCTGGCACTCGCACAAGCACCCACACCGCCCAATATTGTGTACATCATCTCCGATGATCAGGCGTGGACCGACTACAGCTTCATGGGCCACGCGCAGATTGAAACGCCCAACCTCGACAAGCTCGCCAAGCGCAGCGCTCTCTTCTCGCGTGGCTACGTGCCGACCGCGCTTTGTCGCCCTGCGCTGGCCACACTCATCAGCGGCAGGTACGCCCATCAGAACAAAATCAGCGGCAACGATCCTGCCATGACATCGATCAATGGTCAGCGCATTGAAGCAAAAGCCTACGCTGCTTTGCGCGAGAAAATGATCTCTCACATCGACAAGCATCCGCTGCTGCCCAAGCTGCTCGCGGAGAAAAATTATGTGAGCCATCAATCGGGCAAATGGTGGGAAGGCAACTTCAGTCGCGGCGGGTTCACGCATGGCATGACGCGCGGCTTCCCGCAGCCGGGCGGAAGGCATGGCGATGATGGCCTCAAGATCGGCCGCGATGGCATGAAGCCGATCTTTGATTTCATCGATCAGTCGGCTTCGCAGAAGAAGCCTTTTTTCGTGTGGTACGCGCCATTAATGCCGCACACGCCGCACACGCCGCCGCAGCGACTGTTCAAGAAGTACAAGGACAAAGGCATCGAGTCGGATCACGTGGCCCGGTACTACGCGATGATCGAATGGTTTGACGAAACCTGTGGCCAGCTTGTCGATCATCTCGAAGAGAAAGGCCTCACGAAGAACACCCTGATCGTTTACATCGGCGACAACGGCTGGATTCAGAATCCTGACAACGACGGATTCGCCCCGCGCTCCAAGCAGTCCGCCAATGAAGGTGGCACGCGCCAGCCGACGCTTTTCTGCTGGCCCGGTGTGATTAAGCCTGGCGATCGCGGCCAGCAGCTTTGCTCGAGTGTGGACATCATGCCCACAGTGCTTGCCGCTGCGGGCGCTGCGATTCCCAAGGAGCTGCCGGGCTACAACTTGCTGCCGATTCTCAAAGCAGGCGAGCCGACGCCGCGCAAGCAAGTGTTCGGCGAAACATTCGCGCACGATGTGGCTGATATTGAAAACCCTGAAGAATCGCTGCTCTATCGCTGGGTGATTGAAGGCAAGTGGAAGCTGCTGCTGACTTACGATGGCAAAGCAGGACGCAGAGCGAATCTGCATCCGCGTGATGAACTGCGGCCTCAGCTTTTCGATCTGCTCGCCGATCCGCATGAGAACAAGAATCTCGCTGCCGAGAATCCGGAGATCGTCGCAGCACTGGCTAAGAAAATCGGCGACTGGTGGCCGGCCACAAAGCGCAAAGTGCAGACGACTTTCACCACGACTTCGGATGACAAGCCTGCTTCAGAGAAGGCTGCTTGCGACGCCACAGTCTCTGCCAAGAAACCCAATGTCCTCTTCATCGCCATTGATGATCAAAACGACTGGATCGGTCACCTGGGCGGCCACCCACTTGCAAAAACGCCCAACATCGACGCCATCGCCAAGCGCGGCACCACCTTCACGAACGCGCAGTGTCAGGCCCCGCTCTGCAATCCTTCACGCACCAGCATCATGCTCGGCCTGCGTCCCACGACGACCGGTATCTATGGGCTCGCGCCTTGGTTTCGCAATCTCGATCAGTGGAAAGATCGCGTCACCTTGCCTCAGCATTTCAAAGCGCAAGGCTACCGCACACTCACGAGCGGCAAGATTTATCACGGCGGCATCGGCGGCCCCGCCAAACAGAAAATCGAGTTTGATGTCTGGGGCTCAGCCGGCGGCTTAGGTGCCAAGCCTGCGAAGAAACTCATCCCCGCTACGCCGATGGGCAATCATCCGCTGATGGACTGGGGTGTCTTTCCGCATCGCGATGAAGACAAGGGCGATTATCAATTGGCCAGTTGGACCGTCGAGCAGATTAAAGCCGCATCGAAGGATGAACCGTTTTTTTTGGCCGCTGGTTTTTTTCTACCACATGTGCCTTGCTATGCGACGCAGAAATGGTTTGATCTTTATCCCGATGATGACAGTGTGTTGCCCGTGGTGCGAGAGAACGATCGCGAGGATACGCCGCGCTTCTCGTGGTACCTGCATTGGAATCTGCCCGAGCCTCGGCTCAACTGGGTGAAGGAGAATCATCAGTGGCGCAATCTCGTGCGCAGCTATTTAGCTTGCACCAGTTTTGTCGATGCGCAGATCGGCCGCATTGTCGATGCGCTTGAAGAAGCGGGCCTGGCTGACAACACGATCATCGTCATCTGGGGCGATCACGGTTTTCATCTGGGCGAGAAAGGAATCACGGGGAAGAACACACTTTGGACCGATGGCACGCGCGTGCCGCTGATTTTTGCAGGGCCGGGCGTTACTGCTGGGGGGCGATGCATTCAACCTGCGGAACTGCTGGACATGTACCCGACGCTCATCGATCTGTGCGGCCTGCCCAAGCGCGATGATCTGGAAGGCATCTCGCTGGTGCCACAGCTCAAGGATGCAAGCGCCAAGCGCGATCGCCCCGCGATCACCAGCCACAACCAAGGCAATCACGCGGTGCGCAGCGAGCGCTGGCGCTACATTCGATATGCCGACGGCAGCGAGGAACTTTACGATTGCGTGAACGACGCTAATGAGTGGACCAATCTGGCTTCGCAAACGCAGTACGCTTCCATCATCGCTGAGCATCGCCAGTGGTTGCCCAAGGTCGATGTTGGCCCGGCAGCAGGCAGCGCTCATCGCGTGTTGACCTACGACAAGAAAACCGATGTCGCCACATGGGAAGGCAAACCCGTGAAGCGAACCGATGCGATACCGCAGTGACATTGGCTTGCGCTGTTCTGAGTCGATGTCTTGCCTTGATTTAATCGAGAGACCATCAATGAAAATGAAACACTCCATTGTTCGCACGCTTTTTCTCGTCACGTTTATTGCTGCGCTGACTGCCGCTGCCTTCGCGGAGGAAGCGAAGCCGGTGACCGAAGCAACACCGCCGATCGTCAAAGCGCCTGCGAAGAAACTCAATGTGGTCTTCATCCTTGCGGATGATCTGGGCTGGGGCGAACTGGGCAGCTACGGCCAGAAAAAAATCCCCACGCCCAATCTCGATCGACTGGCCACGCAAGGCACGCGCTTCACCGCGCACTACAGCGGCGCTCCCGTCTGCGCACCGGCCCGTTGCACGCTCATGACCGGCAAGCATCTGGGCCACGCTCAAGTGCGCGGCAACCTGCAAGCCAGGAAAAACTTCCCGCAGTTCACCGAAGGCCAGCACCCGCTCACCGAAGATGCACTCACCTTCGTGCAGCTCTTTCAAAAAGCAGGCTACGCCACCGGAGCCATGGGCAAGTGGGGACTCGGCCCCGTCGGCTCCACCGGCGACCCCAACCGCAAAGGCTTTGATCTTTTCTTCGGCTACAACTGCCAGTCCCTCGCGCACAGCTACTACCCGTCATACATCTGGCGCAACGCTGAGAAGATCTTCATCAATAAGAAGCCGATCCCCGGCCATCGCAAGCAACCCGAAGGCGAAGTGAAACTCGAAGATTACATCGGCGAAACTTACGCTCCGAAACTGATGATCGCCGAGGCAGAAAAGTTTATTGATGACAACCAGGCCAAGCCGTTCCTGCTTTATCTGGCGTTTATTGAACCGCACGTGGCGATGCATCCGCCGCGCGAATCGGTGGAGAAATTTCCCGCCGAGTGGGATACGCAGGTCTATCGCGGCGAGAGCGGCTACCTGCCTCATCCGCGTCCACATGCGGGCTATGCGGCGATGATTTCTGATCTGGATGGCTACGTCGGCCGCGTGCTTGATGCGCTGGATAAAGCAGGCGTTGCCGACAACACCCTCGTCATCTTCACCAGCGACAACGGCACGACTCACCCCGGACCCGCAGGCACTTCATTCCACATCGGCGGCGCTGATGCAAAATTCTTCAACAGCACCGCTGACCTGCGCGGCTACAAAGGCAGCGTTTACGAAGGCGGCATCCGCGTACCGATGATCGCGCGTCTGCCCGGCAAGATCGCAGCCGGTGCTGTCGATGCAACGCCCAGCTACTTCCCCGATTGGTTCCCGACTTTGTGCGATGCAGCAGGTATCGAAAAACCGCAAGGCCTCGATGGCGAAAGCTTATGGAACGTGCTCATCGGCACAGAGAAAAAACTTTCACGCAAGCCGATGATCTGGGTCTTCCCCGAATATGGCGGACAAGTCGCGGTGCGCATCGAAGAATTCAAGCTGGTGCGACAGAAGCTCAATTCGAAAAAGCCCGGGCCTTGGGAAGTTTACGACCTGTCCAAAGACCGCGCCGAAGCGAACGATCTGGCGGACAAACGCGCGGACCTCATCGAGCTCGCACAGGCAATCCTCAAGCGCGAAGTGGATGACAATAAGTTTTTTCCGCTGACGATCCCCGGCGTGAATGATGCGGCTAAGTGAGCTACTTCTCTCGGCTGTAGTAAGCCAAGTTGTCCATCAGAGAGAACGCGAAGGACACGAAGGACACGAAGGAAAAGAAGTTCCGCAGCGAGCCACGACCGTCAGGGAGTGCGGGAAGCAAGGCGCAGCCCCGCTTCCTGACGGGCGCGGCTCGTAGTGATACTGCTGATCGCAGCGCTGACGTCGCTACGCCGCAAGCGGCGACAGAGCGAATCCGCAAGCGGCGAGATGGTCACTTTCCTATGCAGAATAGATGCTTTTCTGTGCGGATGAAGATTTGGCCCTGGCTGATGGCGGGTGAGCCGTAGGCGGGTTCATCGAGTTTGCTCGTGGCGATGATTTCGAGTTTTGGCCCGGGTTTGATGATGGTCATCACGCCGGACTCGCTGCGCTGGGTGCCTTCATCGGCCAGGCAGTAAGCCAGACCATCCGCGAGCACAATCGAGGCGCTGTAGTGACGGGCCAGTTTTTCGCTCCATACCGTGTCGCCTGATTTTGCTTCGTAACAAGTGACGGTGCCAAAGTCATCGACGACGATGAAGTACGGGCCGACAACGATCGGGCTGGGCACATAAGCCGCGTCCTTGGTCGGGTGATGCCAGGCGACATGCGTTTGCGTGACATCACCTTTGCCATCGGGGCGGATGGCCATGACGTGCTGGGTGGGGAAGCCGCAGGTGAGGAAGAGCAGGTCGCCGTTGTAAACGAGGGAAGCGACGTATTGCTGCGTGGGGCCTTCGACTTTCCAGTGGCGTGAGCCGTCGTTGGGATCGTAGCTGGCGACGTGTTTGGAGCCTGCGAGGATCATTTGTGTGCGCCCGCCGATGTCGCGGATGATGGGGGTGCAGTAGCTGCGGGTGTTGTGATCGCGATTGATTTTCCAGCGCGTCTTACCGGTGGCTGCTTCGAGGGCGACGATGTAGCCGGGGCCATCGTGATCGCCGTTGATGATGACCGTATCCTTGTAAAGGATCGGGCTGGCGCAGTAGCCATGCACGCTGGAAAAAGTGCCAGGCTTGACCATCCACTTCTGTTTTCCTTCAAAATCGTAAGCGGCAATGCACATTTCTTTGCCTTGCAGAAAACTGACGTAAACGAGTTTGCCATCGGTGGCGGGTGTGCTGGAGGCGTAGCTGTTGAGTTTGTGTTTGCCTTCGAGTGGCGAGGTGAGAACGGTCTGCGTCCAGAGCGATTGGCCGGTCTTGCGATCGTAGGCCAGAAGCTGGCGATCACCAGTGTCGGTGATGCAGGTGGTGAGGAAGAGATGATCCTGCCAGATGATGGGCGAAGAGTGGCCGATGCCGGGGACGGCGACTTTCCAGGCGATGTTTTCGGTGGCGGACCACTGCGTGGGGATTTGTTTTTCTTCGCTGGTGCCATCGCCGCGCGGCCCGCGCCAGCCCGGCCAGTTCTCCGCCATCGCAGTACACGACAGCAGCGCCGCCAAAAGGATGACAACACATCGGCTAGGCAGAAAGAAGAATGAGCAGCGAGTAGACATCATGAAGTGAATCCGGGATGAAAGACGATGACCTGAATCATTGCACCCCAGCGGCACAGGGTTTCGGGGAAGGCAATTTACACCCACCAAACGCATCACGATCCAACATCGACGACGCAACTGTAAACGCACATAGCCCCGGCCTTGGCCGGGGTGCACCTTTTCGGTCTGGCGCGACCCCCGGCGAAGGCCGAGGCTATGCGAAGAATCATTCGGTTGTCATCGGCGGCAATCGCCGGTTCAACAATTGCCTTCAACTCAGCGGCCGCGATGCGAAATATCAATGTTCACTCGGCCACGATCATCTCTGCAATCATTCACCACACGGCGAACTTCATCGTAGTGCCCTGCCACGAAAACCTTTTCGCAGCGATCTTCATAACGATCAGGCACCCACACCTTTTCGCAGCGCATCTCATACACCGGTGCGATGAAAACTTTCTCGCAGCGATCTTCATAGCGATCAGGCACCCAGACCTTCTCGCAGCGATCTTCGTAACGATCAGGGTTCCAGACGCGCTCGTAGCCGCCGGCCCTGACCATCACGGTTCTCCTGCAGCCGTAGCGATCGGTCACGATCTGAAACACCGGCTGAACATACTGCGTGTCCCAGTGGCCTTGATGCACGAGTACCTTGGTGTGGCGTTCGTCAAAGTAACCACGCTCCACCAGCACCTTGGTGTGCTTCTCGACATAGTGCCCTTGGCGAACCATGACCTGCGTCGTGCGTTCATCGAAGTGGCCTCTGTGGACCAACACGCGAGTGGTGACTTCTTCATAGTGAGCAGGCACCCAGACACGTTCGATCACCACACGAGGCTGCGGGGGTTCATAGCGAACACCACGGTTGCCCAGCACGATCGACCCATTGCCAGTGCCGATCTGGATGCCAAAGCGAACATCGCTACTTTGGCCACGGTTGCCATAGTTCTGATGCTCAGCCTGGACGTTGCCAGCGACAAAGAGCGAAGCGAGGCCCAGGAAACCGGCGGTGAGGATGTTGGTCTTGCGTGTCATGTGTAATCCCTTTCATTCGTGGTTATCAGGTGATTGACTTGATTCACCTGTCGCCATGTAATACGCATACACACGACTTTTGATTGCAGCGATGTGCAGGAGTTGCAGAAAGGGTGATAACAGTGGCGTTTTTCATTAAAAGCACGAGGTTTGCGTCAAGGGCGTGCCGCAGCATATTCAGCATTGAAGCGCCGCTGCTGTCGATCCCCAAGCGATGCAATACTCGACTCAGAAATTTTCCAGCGGATGGGTGCGCAGTCGGTAGCGTGCGCCTTCCTGTTTCTGGCGCTGGGCGTGGTTGTCGCCGTAGAGGGCGTTGATCGAGCCCAGGTGGGACCAGTCAATGCGAACGCTGCCCACGAGAACGGGATCGAGCGGATCGGTGGTGCCCCAGGTCCAGCCGTTGGGGCACATCCAGCCATCGGTGGCCCAGACGAAGGTGGAAGGCTGCCAGACTTTGCTGCGTTTGAGGACGCTGCGTTTCTGCCAGGCGATGCCGAAGAGGGCATACTCGGAAAACATGTAGCTGGAGCCTTTGGTCAGATCGGGATGGACATCGTAATCCCACCAGACGTAATTCTGCGGATGCGGATCGGTGGGGCAGATATAAGCCTTGGGGTCGGCAATGATGTTGAGCGAATAAAACTGCTGCTGCGGGGGAATGCCTCCGCCTCGTGCACCATTGTTCCAGCCGTTGTAGTGCGGGTGATCGACCACCGAAATAGGCTGCGGCACACCGTAGGGATATTCATCGCGCGACATGTCACCATAAACGGTGGTGGCGTTGCCGATCTCTCGAATCTGCGCGAGGCAGACGGTGGCTCTGCCGTTCTCGCGCGCCGAGCCAAGCGAAGGCAGCGTGATGGAGATGAGGAGTGTGATGATGGAAATAACCACCAGCGCTTCAATCAGAGTGAAGGCTGTGGCCTGACGAACAGATTGAAAGCGACTTGATGTGGGCAACGGAACCGGTCTCCTGCACTGATCATATCAAGTGATCCCACTCTTCGAGAAAAAAAATCCCCCTCATGGCGATCAGCGACCCAGAGGAGCGAGATCACCACCGCGATGGAAAAAGTCCATCACCGTTCCACTGACTTGCTCGCACTGTTATGCTGCCCTTCCGTATGCTCTATACCTTTGCTGCTGGCGATTCTCACTACGTTACCGTTCTGCTCCTGGCAGTCGCGGTTTTGCTGGGCACTGCCCGGGTTCTGGGCGATCTGGCCAGCCGCTATGGTCAGCCTTCCATTTTGGGCGAGCTCATGGCGGGCATCCTGCTGGGGCCCACCGTGCTGGGCGCGATCTGGCCGCAAGGGTACGAATTCCTTTTCGTCACCGATGAAACTGCCAAGCTGGTGCTCAGCGGATTCATCACCCTTTCTGCCACGCTGCTGCTCCTCGTGGCCGGGTTGGAAGTCGATCTCTCGGTCGCGCTCAAGCAAGGCAAGGCCGCCGTGCTCGTCGCCCTGGGCGGCATGATCGTGCCCTTTGGCATCGGCTTTGTACTCGCCTGGTATGCGCCGGTCTTAACCGGTGCTCCCGCAGGCATGCCCGAGAACTGGCGGCTGGCCTTCGCGGTGTTCGTGGGCATTGCCGTCTCCATCACCGCTTTGCCAATCATCGCCAAGATTCTGATCGATCTGAATATCTTCAAAGCCGACCTGGGCATGCTCATCATGAGCGCCGCGATCCTCAACGATCTGGCGGGCTGGATGGGCTTCGCTGTCGTGATGGCCCTCATCGCCACGCCGGTTGTCCCCGAGGGGGCGATCGAAGGCGCTATCGCCGTCGCCAGCGCACCGGCTGGGTCCGTCGGCATGACGCTGCTGATGACGCTCGGTTTCATCGGCTTCACGTTGACCCTTGGCCGCTTCCTCATCAACCGCTCCCTGCCTTACATCCAGGCCTACGGCACATGGCCCGGCACCGTCATCGCCTTCGTCGTGGTCATCACCCTCCTCTGTGCCGCCCTCACCGAAGTCATCGGCATCCACGCCATCTTCGGTGCCTTCATCGCCGGCGTCGCCATCGGCGATTCCTCACACCTGCGCGAATCCACCCGCGAAACCATCAACGGGTTCATCACCTCCATCTTCGCTCCGATCTTCTTCGCCTCCATCGGCATCTACATCAACTTCATTTCCTCCTTCAATATCGTCACCGTCCTCCTGATTCTCTCCATCGCCTTCGCTGGAAAAATCGGCGGCTCCTACTTCGCCGCCCGCCTAGCGAAACTGCCCAAACGCGAGAGCATGGCCATCGGCTTCGGCATGGCGGCACAAGGCACCATGGGTGTCATCCTCGGTCAACTCGCTCTCGAACAGAATCTCATCTCCAACGAACTCTTCGTCGCCATCATCGTCGCCGGCCTGGCCACCAGCCTCGTCAGCGGCCCGGGCATTCAGCGCTCACTGGCACGCAAGCAGCTGCGCAAACTCGGCGACATGCTCACCGAAAAACACTGGATCAGTGAACTCAAATCGCGCGAGCCACGCCACGCCATCGCAGAGCTTTGCGCCGCTGCTGCCCCGCTGGCCAAGCTGCCTGCCGACGAACTTTATGATGCTGCGTGGCGGCGTGAACGCATGATGCACACGGGTATGGGCCACGGCCTGGCGGTGCCTCATGCACGCATTGAAAAGCTCACGCAGCCGATTGTTATCCTCGGCCGCAGCAGTCTGGGCATCGACTTCGACGCAGCCGATGGTGAGCCGGCCCGCATCATCTGTCTGATGCTCACACCGGCGAACGATCCCGCTTCGCAGCTCGACATGCTGCGCATGATTGCGGAGGCGTTTGAAGTGCCCGCGCGCAGGCAGAAGGTGCTCGCTGCGACGAAGTACACCGAATGCCTGGCGGCGATCAAGCTGCCTGCCGACGGTCACGTGGTGGTCAAGCCTGATGAAAAGCCTGCTGAGAAAGAAGGCGAAAAAGCCGCAGAACAAGAGACTGCGAAATCAACCCAAGCGCCAACCAAGCCTGACACCACACCACCTGCCGCCTGATCGCCGCTCGCGGCGTAGCGTCATCATCGCCACAACCTCCCGACTAGAAAACTCATGCCGCAAACTTCCACGCAGCGCACCACCGCACAGTCCCTCCTCATGAACCTGCTCGCCATCCCCGGCAAGAGCGGCGAAGAGGCCGCCGTCGCGCAGTGCATCATCAATGCCCTGCTGGCAGCAGGTCTGCCTAAAAACCAGATCACCAGCGACAACGCCCACAAAATAAGCCCGCACGGCGGAGAGCGCGGCAACCTCATCGTCAAACTGCCCGGCAGCAAAGGCCGCACCCGCGAGCCTCGCCGCATGCTCATGGCTCACATCGACACCGTGCCCATCTGCGTCGGGTGCAAGCCGGTGGTCAAGGGCAAACTCATTCGCTCAGCCGACCCCACCACAGGCCTGGGCGGCGACGACCGCGCAGGCGCAGCAGTCCTGCTCGCCACACTGCTCGACATCGTGAAACAGAATCTCTCGCATCCGCCGCTCACTTTTCTCTGGTGCGTGCAGGAGGAAATCGGCCTCTTCGGCGCAAGGCATGTTGATGTGAAAAAGCTGGGCGCACCCGCGATGGCATTCAACTTCGATGGCTCCAAACCGAGCAACGTCACCATCGGAGCCACCGGTGCCTACCGCATGAACATCCGCATCGAAGGCATCCCCGCTCATGCAGGTGTTCATCCCGAAGATGGCGTCAGCGCGATCACCATCGCCTCACTCGCCATCGCGCAGCTTCATCAAGAAGGCTGGCTCGGGCTGATCGAAAAAGATTCGCAGCGCGGCACGAGCAACGTCGGCATCATCCACGCAGGTAATGCCACCAACGTCATCACCGAACTGGCCACGCTCCGCGCCGAGATGCGCTCGCACGATCAAAAGTTCCGCAAGCAGATTCTCACGGCTTACCAAAACGCCTTCAAATCCGCAGCAAAATCACTCACAAACGCCAAAGGCAAACGCGGCAAAGTCGCCTTCGAAGTTTCACTCGACTACGACTCCTTCGCGCTCACCACGGATGAGCCAGCCGTGACGCTTGCAACCAGCGCACTAACCGCCTGCGACCTCACGCCCAACTTCACCATCTCCAACGGCGGCCTCGATGCCAACTGGATGACCAAACACAGCATCCCCACCGTCAGCTTCGGCTGCGGCCAGCACGACATCCACACCAACAACGAATACCTCGACCTCCCCGAATTCTTCAAGGGCTGTGAGATCGCCGGCCACTTGGCCACAGATCAGTGAAGAACTAAATTAATGAGCCGCGACTCAACGAGTCGCGGACGTCAACGACCTCCTACCACTCAAGGCCACAGTAAAACCACGGTGCCGCTGCTTGAATAAGCGAGTGCGCAGCGCATTAGGATAGCGGCCTAGGACAAACGGCGCAATCCATACACCTTGATGCCGGTGGCGTCCGCGACGTGTTACGTCGCGGCTCAACGCACGCCCTCCGCATTTTCCTGCTGCAACTCCTGCCCGCAGAGTAGAATCATTCGTTCCTCACTCCGCTTCAGGATTCGCCGATGAACCGCGTGTGCTTCGCCATTCTTCTTCTCTTGTGCGCAGTCCCTTGTCGCGCTGACGATGGTGCGCCACCCTTCACACCCGAGTCCATCGAGTTCTTCGAAAAGAAAATTCGCCCGCTGCTTGTCGAGTCCTGCTACGAATGCCACGCCGCATCGAGCAAGAAAATCAAAGGCGGCCTGCGCGTCGATAGCCGCGCAGCCCTGATCACCGGCGGCGACACCGCCAGCGCCCTTGCGCCCGGCGATCCGACCAAGAGCCTTCTCATCGAAGCGATCACCTATCGCAATGCTGATCTCCAGATGCCGCCTAAGAAAAAGCTCAGCGATGCCGCGATCGCCGACCTGATGCAGTGGGTGAAAATGGGCGCACCTTGGCCTGCGGAAAAGCACGAGCCTTCGCCGCTCGATGAAAAGCCTGCCGTCGATTTCGAAGCCCGCAAGCGCGAGCACTGGGCCTGGCAACCGGTGAAAGAACCGCAGCTTCCGAAGGTGAAAAACGAAGCCTGGGTGCGCAGCGACATTGATCGATTCATTCTGGCCAGGCTCGAAGCGCGTGGCCTTTCGCCTTCACCGCAGGCCGATCGCCGCACACTCATTCGCAGGGTCACGTTCGATCTCATCGGCCTCCCCCCCACCGCCAACGAGGTCGAAGCATTCCTCGCAGACACATCCCAGAGCGCTTACGAAAAAGTGATCGATCGCCTGCTCGCCTCGCCGCAATATGGCGAACGCTGGGCACGCCACTGGCTCGATGTCGTGCGCTATGCCGACTCAAAGGACTCGCGCGGCATGGGAGGCGACGCCGACATCACCTTCGCCTGGCGCTACCGCGACTGGGTCATCGATGCACTCAACCGCGATCTGCCTTACGACCAGTTCATCACGCAGCAGATTGCTGGCGATCTGATGGTGGAAAAAAGTTCTGAGTTCAAAGTTAAAAGTTCAAAGTTAAAAGACAATGATGCAGCAACAACTCCCGCGGACTCTGCAACTCAGAACTCCGAACTCAGAACTCAGAACTTCTCGCCACTCATCGCCACAACGATGCTCGCCATCGGCAACTGGGATGCAGGCGACAGCGACAAACGCAAGATGATGACCGACATCGTCGATGATCAGATCGATGTGATTTCCCGTGGTTTTCTAGGCATGACCATCGCCTGTGCACGTTGTCACGATCACAAGTTCGATCCGATTTCGACCCGCGATTACTACGCCCTGGCTGGCTTTTTTTTCAGCAGCCACATCATCCCCGGCCCGGGCGATCCCACCGCTGGCTCTCCCATGCTGCGATTGTCCATGATGAGCGATGGTGAACTTGCCGCCATCACCAGCGCACAGAAACGCATCGAAGCACTCAAGGAACAGATCAATGCACAGGTCGATGCACTGCGGCAGGAAGTGATCACGCGCGAGCTTGGCCGAATGAGTGCCTATCTCAGCGCCACTGAAGAACTTTATCGCAGCGAACAGCGCGATGCTCCCGAAGCGCTCAGCGCCATCGCCGCCAAACATGGCATCCATGCCGCGATTCTCAAACGCTTCGTGCGCTACATCGGCCTCGCTGGCGCCGGCGGCACCGTGCCCGGCATGTTCACCACCAAACTCAGCGACGTCGGCAAAAGCCCTTTCGTCATGGGCTGGGGCGAACCAGCCACGCCTTCCATCCTCGCTCACACCGGCAGCGCGCCGATCAAGATTCTCACTTTTACTTTGCCCCCGCGCTCCATCGCCATGCACCCCTCGCCCACCAAACAGGCGGCCATCGGCTGGCGCAGCAAATTCAACGGCACCGTCTCCATCACCGGCAGCGCCGCCGATGCTGATGCAGCCTGCGGCAACGGCTTCGCATGGTCCATCATTCATCAGCGCGCCAGCGTCATCACCCGCCTCGCACAAGGCTCCAGCGACAACGGTGGCTCACAGAAATTCGCTGATGCCGACACAGAGAAACGCCTCGAATCAGTGCCCGTGCAGATCGGCGATCTCATTTCACTCATCATTGATGCACGCGGCAAGGACCACATCTGCGACAACACCACCATCGAGTTCACACTCAGTGAAACGACCGGTGCCAAACGCAAGTGGGACGTCACCGCTGATGTGGTCGATTCCATCCTCGTCAGCAATCCGCACGCCGACACAAATGGTCAGCGCGACATCTGGCACTTCTACGCCATCAGCGACAACAGCAGCGATGGCGATGCGAAACTCCCCGCAGGCAGCCTGCTCGCGCAGTGGCTCACGCTGCTGACCGATGCCCCTAAAGCATCAGATGAGAAAAGTAAGCGTCAACAGAATGATCTCAAAGCGCAGATTCACGCACTGGCCACCATCGGCCAGAAGCCGCCCGCAAATCTTGCTGCTGCCAATCTCGCACTGCACAAGGATCTGACCACCGCGAGCAGTCCGCTCTGGTCCACCATCGATCTGCCTGCTTATAGCGAAGCGAATCGCGAAGGACTCATCGCGCTTCGCGATGAACTCAAAACACAAACGCGCATCGCTTCAACGAAGATTCAGTTCACGCAAGGCATCGCCGAGGGCGGCGTGCCAGGCTCGCAGCACGCGGGCATTGCCGATGCGAAGGTGCATGGCCGCGGTCGCTACGATCGGCTGGGCGAAACTGTGAAGCGTGGCTATCCCGCGCTGATCGCCGCTACGCCTGAGGCGACTATTGCGCAAGGCAGCGGACGCATGGAACTGGCGCAGTGGATCGCATCACCTGACAACATCATGACCGCCCGCGTCATGGTCAATCGCCTCTGGCAGCACCACTTTGGCAGGGGCATCGTGGCCACGCCCGACAACCTGGGCCACCTCGGATCGCCGCCGTCGCATCCGGAATTGCTCGACTATCTCGCTGCAAAATTCACGCAGCAGCGCTGGTCGATCAAAGCGATGCACCGCGTGATTCTCCTCAGCGCCGCATATCAGCAAGAGTCACGGGGCACGAATCAACAATCTGAAATCTCAAATCCCAAATCTCAAATTCCAAATCCGACACCCGATACCCGATACCCAACACCCGCCCTGCTCGACCCCGACAACACGCTTCTCTGGCGACAAAGTCGTCACCGCCTCGATGCCGAACAATTGCGCGATGCGCTGCTCGCGGTTTCCGGTCAGCTCGATCGCTCACAGCAGCTCACAAGCGGACCTGGCACGGGTGATCTGAGCTCGCCTCGCCGTTCGATTTATCTGCTGTCTGTTCGCTCGGATCGCTCCACCTTTCGCACGCTATTTGATGCCGCCGATCCGACGGCTAGCATTCACATACGCAACGAATCCACCATCGCCCCGCAGGCTCTGTTCATGCTCAATCATCCCTTCGCTCTCGCCACTGCTAAAACGCTTACCGCGCGCATGCAGCGCGAAGCGCCAGCCGAGGATGAAAAGAAAATTCACTGGCTCTACCAAGAGCTCTACGCAAGACCCGCCACGCCACGCGAAATCGACATCGGCCTGCGCATGGTGAGCGAAGCCGCAAGCGGCGAGAAGGCCGCGAAGTGGCAGCGATACTGTCAGGTGCTTCTGTGTGCCAATGAGTTTTTGTATGTGGATTAGGTGGTGAACGAGATGAAACTAAAACCGCAAATCACCGCCCTCTCTCGCCGCCAGATGCTTGGCTCTTTCGCATCAGGCTTTGCCATGCTCCCGTTCTATTCGCTGCTTGCGAATGACGCTGAGCGTGAATCACAAATCTCAAATGTCAGATCTCAAATTTCAAATCAACGTCCTCACTTCCCGCCGCGTGCCAAACACGTCATCTTCCTCTTCATGTCAGGCGGGCCTTCTCACGTTGACCTCTTCGATCCCAAGCCCAAACTCGCTTCACTTGCGGGGCAGCCGTTGCCGTTCCAAAAACCTTCGCTCATGCGAACCAAGACTGGCAACCTGCTCGCCTCGCCTTTCAAGTTTCATCAGCATGGTCAGAGCGGCCTGCCCATCAGCGAACTCCTTCCCAAACTCGGCTCCATCGCTGATGACTTATGCATCGTTCGCTCGATGGTCGCGGACAACATCAATCACAACGGGGCCTGCCTTCAGATGAACACCGGCGAGCAGGCGTTCAGTCGGCCGAGCCTGGGCTCGTGGCTCACCTATGGCCTGGGCACGGAGAATCGCAATCTGCCTGGCTTTGTCGTCATCAGTCCCGCGCAGCCCGCACAAGGCGCCCCGCTTTGGACTAGCAGTTTTCTGCCCGCCACTTACCAGGGCACGCTCGTCAGCGACCTGAATAAACCCATCGCCAATCTCGGCAACGCGCAGGTCAGCATCGCGCAGCAGCGCGAGCAGCTTGATGCACTCAAGCAAATCAACGCGCTGCATGAGGAACAACGTGCAGAGGATTCGCGCCTCTCGGCACGTATCGAATCGTTCGAGCTTGCTTACCGCATGCAGACCAAGGCACCCGAGGCGTTTGATGTCACCCATGAATCTGCCGCCACGAAATCGCTCTACGGCCTCGATGAAAAAGTCACCGAAACCTTCGGCAAGCAATGCCTGATGGCGCGCCGACTCATCGAGCGCGGCGTGCGCTGCGTGCAGGTCTATCACACCGCCACGTCCAAGCGCTCGAGTTGTCAGCTATGGGATCAGCACGGCCAACTTCGCGAAGAATTGCGCAACAACTGCGATGCCATCGATGGCCCGGTGGCGGGACTGATCACCGATTTGAAACAGCGCGGCTTGCTCGATGACACGCTCGTCCTTTGGGGCGGTGAGTTTGGTAGAACGCCGACGGCGGAAAACAACAACGGCCGCGAGCACCATCCTTTTGGCTTCACCATGTTCATGGCCGGCGGCGGCATCAAAGGCGGCATCACCTATGGCAACACCGATGAATTCGGCTGGCACGCCGTGGAAAATCGCGTTCACGTTCACGACCTGCACGCCACGATCCTGCATCAGATGGGCCTCGATCACACGCAGCTCACTTACCGCTACAGCGGGCGAGACTATCGCCTGACCGATGTGCACGGCCATGTGGTGCGCGACATTCTGGTGTGAGCGCTCGCACATAGCCCCGGCTTTAGCCGGGGAAATTTACGACATCACTGAAGGTAAAAGAGAAGAGAAAGACCATGCCCTCGGCGGGCGGCCCGCTCAGTTGCCGCGTGGCAGAAGGCAGTTGTTATTTGTAGATCACAGCGCTGATGACGCTATGCCGCAAGCGGCGCAAGAGCGAAGCCGCGAGCGGCGGGAAAACGGCGTCTTCACGCGGGCGACGCACGCGTAGGAGTTTTGACGTTTAGCGCCGCGCCGAAGGCGCGGGTTTGGTTTGAGCCACGCGGCGATTGAGCGGGCCGCCCGCCGAGGGCATAGTTTTTCTTCTGCGTTTTTTGCGTCTTTTTGCGGCGAGTTCTTTCAGCTATCACGGCCAGTCGTGCGCTCCAAGAGCGCCAGCACGCCCACGACCGCCAGCGTCTGTGCGGCGACCAGCGCGGCTTGCCAACCTTCGAGACGCGAGAGCATCACACCGCCTAAACCTGTCGCCAGTGTGCAGAGCCAGATGACGATGACGGCGATGCGTTTGCTCAGGCCTTTCTTCACCAGACGATGCGAGAAATGTTGCTGATCGGGATGGAAGGGACTGTTGCCTTGCATCAGGCGAATGAGCGTGACGCTGGTGATGTCATAGAGCGGCACGGCCAGCACAATCAGTGGCATGAGGATGCCGTGCCAGGCAGTGGCAGAAGCAGAAGCAGTGGCAGTGGCAGGAGCAGGATTCAAATAGGTCGTGCGAATGGCGATGACGCTGAGCATGAGGCCGACGACGAGGGAACCGCCATCACCCATGAAGATTTTCGCGCCGCCGTGCGGCAGAAAATTGAAGACGAGAAATGCGAGAAGTGCGCCCAGCAGTAGCGCACACCAGGCTGCGACAAACCACTGGCCACCCATGAGCGTGGCGGCGAGATAGATCGCGGCAATGATCGCGCTAACGCCGGCGGAGAGGCCATCCATGTTGTCGAGAAAATTGATGGCGTTGGTGATGGTCACCATCCAGAGCACGCTGATGAGAATGCTGGCGGCCTCACCGGCGAAGCCGTATTGATCGAGCAAATGCAGCACGCGTATGTCGCAGAAAATCGCAAGCGTCGCGGTGACGATGAACTGCACGATGAGTTTGAGATAGGGACTCAGGCGTTTGCGATCATCGATGATGCCCATGATATGGAAGATGATTGCGGTGCCGATGAGCGCGAGCGCCATCGGGGTTTGGGCGCGAAGTCCGGGCAGATGTGGATGCAAGGGCGCAAGCGTGGTTTCGTAAACGGAATCAGGGAGGAGATTCACGGCGAGGATGGCGAGGATGACAGGGAGCATCAGCGACCAGAAGATGCCGATGCCTCCGGTGGCGGGTGTGGCGGTGGTGTGATGTTTGTGGACATCGCTGCCGGGCTGATCGAGTTGGCCCCAGCGGCGACCGGCACTAATGAGCCACCACGAAAGCGGCAGGTTGATCGCCAGTGCGACGAGAATCAGAAGCAGGCACAGCGTGAGCATGAAGACATTGGACGAGGAGCCGGGAAGAATCGCAAATGGGAGGGATGATGAGCGAGAGTGGGAATGGGAGCGAAGCCGCGAGCGGCGGGAGAGGAACAAAAAAAAACGCCTCACTTATCGTGAGGCGTTTCGTTTCACATTAATTATATTTTCAGGATTGCCAGAGGCAGGCTTGTTCGCCCAGCACCGGCTCGCGGCCGACGCTGTGGTAAACGAAGCCATTCTCACGCACCACCTCGCGGCGCCAGATGTTGCGGCCATCGAAGACCACCGGGCTGGCCATTCGGCTCTTGAGGTTTTCAAAATCAGGAGCCTTGAACTCATCCCAGTCGGTGCAGATGATCAGCGCATCAGCGCCGTCGGCTGCGGTCATCGGATCCGCAGCATACGTGATCGTGTCACCCATGAAGTAGTGCGCGGTTTCGTGAGCCACGGGATCGAAGGCGACGACCGATGCACCGCACTTGATCAGGTGCTGCATGATGGTGATCGATGGCGCTTCGCGCACATCATCGGTGCCGGGCTTGAAGGCGATACCCCAGATGGCGATCTTTTTGCCAGCAAGACCCGGATGATCGGGCAGGCCACGGAAGTGATTTTCGATCTTGGTGATGAAGGTCTGGCGCTGACGCTGATTGACCTGATGCACGCTCTTGAGAAGCTGGGTGGGGGTTTCGGATTTTTCACCCATGGCAACAACGGCGAGAACATCTTTGGGGAAGCAGGAGCCGCCGTAGCCCAGGCCCGGGTAGAGGAACTGATTGCCGATACGTTTGTCAGAGCACATGCCGCGACGGACTTCATCAATGTCAGCGCCGTAGGATTCGCAGAGGTTGGCGATTTCGTTGATGAAGGAAATCTTGGTAGCGAGCATCGCGTTGGCTGCGTACTTGACCATTTCTGCGGAAGGAATATCCATCACGAAGATAGGATGCCCCTGGCGCACGAAAGGATCGTAGAGATCGCGAAGGCGATCGCCGGTGCCCTTGTCATCAACGCCGATGACGACGCGATCGGGCTTGTTGAAGTCGGTGATGGCAGCGCCTTCTTTGAGGAACTCAGGGTTGGAGCCCATCTTGTAAGGCTTCTTGGTGCGCTTGGCGATCTCGGCTTTGACCTTGGCGTTGGTGCCTACGGGGACGGTCGATTTAATGACGATAATCTTGGCACGGCGTTCTTCGCCGCCGCCACCGGTATCGCCGGGGCCGCGCTCGATGGCATCGCCGATGTCGCCCGCAGCAGCGAGGACATACTTCAGATCAGCGTGGCCGTTTTCGTCGCTGGGCGTACCGACGCAAATGAAGATGATCTCGGCCTTCTGATAGGCGGCTGCTTTATCGGTGGTGAAGTGAAGGCGGCCGGATTTGACATTGCGCTTGATCAGTTCATCGAGGCCGGGCTCATAGATCGGGCTGATGCCGTTGTTGAGCTTTTCGATTTTCTTGAGATCGATATCGAGGCAGGTGACATCGTTGCCGGTGTTGGCGAAACAGGTGCCGGTGACGAGGCCAACATAACCGGTGCCGACCATGGTGATACGCATGTGAATGCCTTTCTTTTTCGCAGGGCGAAAGAAACGCCCGGCAATGCCCTCATCCCCAGCCCCGCCAGTGTCAGATAACTAGCTTGCGCAGGCAACGGATACTCGATAGCTTTCGGCCAGATTCGCGAACGGGTGAAGCAGCGAAATGAAAATACGGAAGTGGAGGGGGTGGGGTTCGGCGAAGGGGAGCGAAGCCGCGAGCGGCTTTTGATCTATTTAAACGACTTGTTCGCCAAACAGCGCCAGTGGTGCGTGTTTGTGAATCTTCACTTCCACAATCGAACCGACAAGTGAGGCGTCGCCATCGAACATGACGATGAGGTCGCCGTCGGTGCGTCCGGTGAGCTGGGTGATTGACGTTGTTTGGGCGGGAGGCGGAGGCGCAAGCGTGGGGGTGGCGGTTGCGTTTGTGGTCGTAGAATTGTCGTGCGTGGCGTCCCAGCGCAACTGAACATGTGATGTCGCAGCGATGGCGGCCTTCTGTTTTTTCTGTTCTCGATGACTCACCGATTCCACGAAGACGCGCACCGTCTTGCCGACCCAGGTGCGGTGGATTTCTTCGCTGACATCCCCCTGAATTCGCAGCAGTTCGTTGTTGCGAGCTTTCTTGATTTCCTCAGGCACATCATCTTCAAAGCGATCGATCGCAGTGGTGCCTGGACGCGGGCTGTATTTGAAAATGAAACTGTTCTTCCAACCCGCAGCACGCATCAAGTCACACGTCGCTTTGTGATCCTCTTCGGTCTCTGATGGGAAGCCACAAATCAAATCACTGGCGAGCGTGGCGTCAGGGAGAATCTTGCGGATGCGGGCGATCAGTTCGAGATATTCCTCGACGGTGTAGCCGCGGTTCATCAGCTTGAGCATGCGATTGGAGCCGCTCTGCACAGGCAGATGCAGGTAACGACAGATGCGCGGCCGGGCGGCAATCGTGTGCAGAATGTCATCGCCAAAATCACGCGGAAAACTGGTCACAAAACGCAGCCGTTGAAGCTGCGGGATTTCATCGTGGATGCGAGCCAGGAGCTGCGCGAAGGTGGTGACGTTCTCGCTTTTGTCAGCGCCGGAGTCAACCACGGACGGGAGTCCGTGGGCTTTGGTGTTATTGACGATAGAGCCGACTTGTGGTTGGACGATGCCGTTGATCGACTGCGCGGTGGCGTGGTCGTAGTGGTAGTGATTGACGGTCTGCCCGAGCAGTGTGATTTCTACAACGCCTGACTCTACGAGCTTGCGGCATTCTTCGACGATGGCATCGGGAGCGCGGTGGACTTCTCTGCCGCGGGTGTTGGGCACGACGCAGTAGGTGCAGAATTTGTTGCAGCCGCGCGTGATGCGAACGTAGGCGGAGCCTTGATGTTCATCAGGCGAAAAACTGCGCGCCAGATCGAGTAGCTCCAGCGTGTCTTCTGCAGCGGCGAGCGTAGAAGACCTGCGATGCGTGTTGCCTTGCAGTGAATAGTTCAAAGTTCCATGTTCAAAGTTTCGAGTTGAAGCACCATCTCTAGTCGCATCGTGCTTCTTGTTTCCCAACTCAGAACCTTGAACTTTGAACCTTGAACTCATTCGGGTCCGCATCACGTTGTCAATCAGCAGCGGGACCTTATCCAATTCACCGGGGCCACAGATCAGATCGACCTGCGGATGCCTGCGGAACATATCCACACCATCGCGCTCAGCCATGCAACCGATGACGCCCAGCACGATGTCGGGGTTTTCTTTTTTGCGCATGCCCACGAGGCCGATCCTGCTGTAGGCTTTGTTCTCCGCCTGTTCGCGCACGGAGCAGGTGTTGTAAAGCACGACGTCGGCGTTGCGCCAATCATCGGTGAAGGTGTACCCCAGCGATTGCAGCGAGCCGCGCACGAGCTGCGAGTCGAGCACGTTCATCTGGCAGCCGAAGGTCTCCAGATAGACCGATCGGCGAGCCGGCAAAGTTGGCACAGGAGCATCTGACATAAGGGGCAAATGATAGGGCAATCAAAGGCTGGGAGAAAGGCGAAGGTTGAGCAAAAGGCAAAATGAAAAATGGCCAGTGAAAAATGAAAATTGCAAAATGCAGAGAGGAACAGCAAACGCCATCGCGATGTGCCTTTCCACTTTGCAATTTGCAATTTGCAATGGTCATTGGCCATTGGCTATTTGCCCTTGCTTTCCCTCCCCCTCATTTTCACGCCTTTTCCGCCAGATTACCGATAACTACTCACAATGTCGTCTGCGCAGAATCAACCCGAGCCTATGAACCGCACCCTCGCCCAGCTCATCGGCTGGTCCAGTCTGGTCGTCGGCTGCGCCCTCATCGCCATCGTCGTTCTCGTGCCCCCCTGGCTTGAGCTGCACTACGCACAGTGGGAAAAAGGCTGGATCGAAGCCTGCGCTCGCACGCAGCAGGATCAGGTCGAAGCCTACGAACAGTTCGCCTCCGCGCTCGCTTCCAACGATCCCATTCTCCTCCAGCGGCTGGCGCATCATCACCTTCGCCTAAAACCCACCAATACCGATCTCGTGGACTTGACCGAAGGCGAGCAGCCGATCCTTTTTCACGACACCTCCGGAAGCGCATCCACTTCCACCTCCGCCGACGCCAGCAAAGCCCCGCTCATCGAGCAGTGGCTCCACAAGTCCTATCCCGTCATCGGTCAGGATTACGCCAACTACGAAGCCCCCGACCACATGGTCATTCGCCTCTCCACCGGCCCAAAGCGCCTCATCCTCCTCGCTCTGGGCGGCCTATTTCTCCTGTGCGGCATCATCCTCCCAGGCCCGGCTCAGCCCCGCGCCATCACCACGCAAGACGATGACACCGATGATGATGACGATGGCGAATTCGTCGCTGCCGAGATCGATGAGGATGATGAAGATGCGGACAAAGTGATCCGCGCCATGCCCTGGCACCGCGCTGCGTAATCTTCAAGCCGCTCGCGGCTTCGCTCCGCCTCTCCCCCGTTCCCTCTCCCCGCCCTCTCCACTTCCGCTACATTGCCTTCACCCTTTGCAATTCCATCAAAGCTCTGGAGTTTTTCTCATGTCTCATCGCCTGCTCATCACCGGTGCCACCGGCAAAGTCGGTCAGCATTTTCTCAATCGCTTCTTCGCTGACCCCAACTACCGCCAATTCAAGGTGCGAGCCTTGTGTCATCAGCGCAAGCTCCCCGCGCGTCCCCGCCTTGAGGTCGTGCAAGGCTCCATCAGCGACGCAGCCGTCATCACCAAAGCCATGCGAGGCATCACTCACATTCTCCACCTGGCCACCTGCAAGGAAACGCCAGACGCCATCATGGATGTCGCCATCAAAGGCATGTTCTGGCTCCTCGAAGAAGCACGCCAGAGCAAGACCTTCCAGCAGTTCATCCTCATCGGCGGCGACGCAGCCATGGGCCATTTCTTCTACCCCCATCCGCTGCCCATCACCGAGATGCAAAACCACTCAGCCTACCCCGGCTGCTACGCCCTTTCCAAAGTCCTCGAAGAAGTGCTGCTCGAGCAATACCAGATTCAATACAACATGAACGGCACCTGCCTGATGGCGCCGTGGATCATGGAAAAAGATGATTTCAAACAGACCCTCAGCTTCGGCAAAGATGTTTTTGGCGGGCCGCGCTGGTGCGATATCGTCGGCGCTAAACGCGCTGTTGCTTATGCAAAGAAGGGAACGATCCCGGTGCTATGTGACTCGGCGGATCAGCCGATCACGAGGAATTTTGTGCATGTGGATGACCTGAGCAGCGCGATCCTCGCCGCCATCGATCATCCTGATGCGATGCAGGAAAAGTTCAACATCTGCATGAATGAGCCGGTCGATTATCAGATGGTGGCCGATCATCTCAAAGCAACGCGAGGCTTGCCAAGCGTGAAAATCAAAACACAATTCTTCTCCACCTGGCTCGACAACGCCAAGGCCAAGTTCCTATTGGGCTGGCGTCCGCAATACGACCTGCCCAAGCTCATCGATGAATCATTCGACTACGAACGCGCTGCCAGCGATCCGCGCAAGGTGTGGTATCCGGGGTGAGCACGCGACTTTTGAAGACATGAATGAACCACAGAGGGACACAGATGAATACAGATGAAAGGCATGGGCATAACTAATCTGTCTGTCTGTCGTCAATGTCTTCTCTGTCTTATCTGTGTGTATCTGTGTCCATCTGTGGTTAAAAACTGAGTAGCCGACGCCCCTCGCCGTTCACTCCGTCGCGCCGGCTTTCTTCAGTTCCGCGATGATCGCCTTATCCGAAGCAAGGCTTATCGCGGTGTTGCCCAGTTTGTCTTTGAGGTTCAAGTCAGCCCCGGCCTTGATGAGCACTTTGACTGCATCGGTTCGGCCGTTGGCGGCTGCCAGATGGAGCGCGGTGCGCTTCTTGCTGCTCTCGGTGAGGTTGAGGTCAGCCTCTTTGGCGACGAGCATCTGTAGTGCCTTAGCTTGTCCTTCGAAGGCTGCCAGATGAACTGCGGTATAGCCGGGGAAGGTGCGGAATTCCAAGCGTGCATTGATGTCCAGATCCTTGGCTGACAAGATCTTTTTCATGGATGCGAGATCGCCTTCAAACGCAGCCACATGAATCGGCTCTGCCGCATCACGCCACTTTGCTGCGGGCAGTTTCTTCTTGGGCGCTTCTTTCTTGGGATCTACTTTTTTGTCTGCCGCCATGGTCAGGCAAGGCAACACAAAACCCATCAGCGCCACAGCAACGATTAAAGAGCGATAAGAAGAGCGATAAGAAGCGCGATTAAAAGTGAACATGACTGAGACTCCCAGTGAAGACAAGCAACAGGTACCCCTGAATCTTAACGCGATCGCCTGCGATTCCCAAGCGGAGAGAATTCAGAATTTTGAAACCACAGATGAACGCACATTATCCAGAGTTCTCGAAAGTCAACAGCGCCATTCCTGACTCTTATCTGTGTTTATCTGTGTTCATCTGTGGTTCAATTCAAGCCTTGAATTTCGAGACCTCGTTCGTTTTGCGGTGCTCAAGCTGATATAATGTCTCTCGGTTCGCAGCGCATTTCATTTCTACCGGGGCCAGATATGCAAAGTTCAGCATCATCAGCATCAATAGGTGGATGGATACCCGAAGGTGACGTTGACGCGTTATCCCATGCGCTCAAACTCGGCGAGAGGCGCGAGCATCTGCATAGTTCATCCTGTCCTGCGGCCAGCAGCAGCCACGATTCGGACGTCCAGGCGGACACGCAAAACATTGTTTTCAACGAAATACTCAGGGGCGGACGTCCGGCGGACACTGGGAGGACATGCGTCAAACTCTTCAATATCAACAACATAACGCCAAAATGCTACAGAGGGGGTATGGCAAAGGATGTCCGCCCGGAATTATTTAGGGGAACCAGCCTATGTCGCCAAAGCGACGGCCGGATCGGATTTGGCGGGCCCGGTCGCCCCGCAAATTGCCCATCTTTGGTCAATGTACCCGAGGCAAAAAGTGTGGAAAACAGCTCGATCTGCCAAAATCTTGTCCATTTTTCATCCCCTATGGCCAAAAATCGTCAATATCCCTATACTCTGCCCCCTATGAAGCAATCTCGCACGCAACGCCCTCCTTTCGCTGCTCGCCTGGCCACCCTTCAAAAGCGTATGCCCGCCTGGCGTTCAGATGCGCTGCTGATCACCCAGCCTCGCGATATTCATTACCTCACCGGATTCTGCGGCGAAGATAGCTGGGCCATTGTCCCCATCAACGGCAAGAAGGTCACCATTCTCAGCGACTCTCGCTTTGATGAAGAAATCGACCAGATGGCCCCGCAGGCGATCAAGGTCATTCGCGATACCAAGCAGTCGCTGATCGATAGCCTCGATGGATCGCTGCTCAAGCTCAAGTGTCGCCACATTGCGGTGCAGGAGCAGTATCTCACGATGTCGCTCATCGGTAAGCTTCAGGACAAGGTCAAAGGCGCGACGTTCATTGCCGTGAACGATGGCCTGCTCGAACAGCGGGCGATCAAGGATGCCGGCGAAGTCGCGCTGCTGCGCGATGCGGTGAAGATTCAGCAGCAGGCGTTCACAGATTTAATGGGCTACGTCAAGCCCGGCATGACCGAACTGCAGGCGGCTGCGTTCCTCGAATATCGCATGATGGACTTGGGCGCCTCCGGCTGCGCCTTCCCCTCCATCGTCGGAGCCGGCGCCAACGCCAGCCTGCCTCACTATCGCCCGGGTCAAGTAAAGATTCAGAACAACAACATTCTCCTCATCGACTGGGGCGCTCGCTATCAGGGCTACCACAGCGACATGACGCGCACTATCGCCTTTGGCAAAATGCCTGCGAAGATTCAGGAAATTTACAAAGTCGTTCACGAAGCGCAGCTCGCCGCCATCGCCGCCATTGCGCCGGGCATGTGCTGCAAAGAGATCGACACCATCGCCCGGGACATCATCAACAAAGCAGGCTACGAAAAGCAATATCAGCACGGCCTGGGCCACGGCATCGGCCTGCAGATTCACGAGCAGCCACGTCTGGGCGGCGCGACGACCGATGTGTTGATGCCTGGGCATGTGGTGACGGTGGAGCCTGGGATTTATCTGCCGGGCATTGGCGGCGTTCGCCTGGAGGATGACATCCTCGTCACCGCGAAGGGGCACGAAGTGTTGTGCGATTTGCCCAAAGGTGTGCAAACCGCGATTATTTGAATCAGCCGGGTTTCGGGTGTCG
>CAZYQL010000018.1:29308-37315 GCA_964650055.1 uncultured Phycisphaeraceae bacterium
TCGGGTGTCGGCTAAGCTCAAGCGAACCGACAACGACTTGGTTCCCACCGAAACCCGATACCTGAAACCCGATACCCGAAACCCGATTCCTATGGATATCAAAAACCTTAAATCACTGATCAAACTGATGGTTGACAACGGGCTTACCGAAGTCGATCTGAAGGATCCAAACGGCGAATGCATCACCCTCAAGCGCGGCCACGGCGACGCCCCGGTGCAGTACATCGCCGCCCCCCAGCCGCTTGCGGCTTCGCTCGGCCCTGCCGCTGCCGCTGCTCCTGCCGCTGCGACTAAATCATCCGACGAAGGCCTCGTCACCATCGTCAGCCCGATGGTCGGCACGTTCTACGCTTCTTCAAGCCCCGATGTAGCGCCGTTTGTGAACATCGGTGACCGCATCAGCGATGAAAGCGTCGTCTGCCTGGTCGAAGCGATGAAGGTCTTCAACGAAATCAAAGCCGAGACATCAGGCACCATCCACTCAGTGCTCGTCGCCAGCGGCCAAGCTGTGGAGTTTGGCCAGCCACTGTTCAAGGTGAAGCCGGGCTGAGAATAAGGGCCAAGGGATGAGGGCCTAGGGCCTAGGTCAGAGGCATTTCATCCGGCGGCTCCCGCGATACTGTTATTCATTTTCACCTTGATCGTTTCCAATCTTCGGCCTCGGCCTTCCGTCCTAGGCCCTAGGCCCTTCTCCCTAGGCCCTTCCTCATGTTCTCACGAATCCTCATCGCCAATCGTGGTGAAATCGCCCTGCGGATCATTCGAGCCGCGCGCGAATTAGGTGTCGAATCCGTTGCGGTCTATTCGACTGCTGACAAAGACTCCGCTCATGTGCGCATCGCTGATCGCGCTATCTGCATCGGCGGGCCGTCACCTGCGGACTCCTATCTGAATATTCCCAGGCTGATCTCCGCTGCCGAGGTTGCTAATGTTGATGCGATTCATCCAGGCTACGGATTTCTCGCAGAAAACAGCCATTTTGCCGAGGTCTGCCGCTCCTGCAAAATCGAATTCATCGGCCCCAGCGCCGAGTCCATGGCGATCTTGGGTAACAAGGTCTCCTGCAAGCAGACCGCCATCAAAAACAAAGTGCCCACCGCGCCCGGAAGTAAAGGCAAAATCACGGACGAAGAGCAAGCTCTGAAGGTCGCACACGAGATCAGCTACCCCGTCATCATCAAAGCAGCCGCAGGCGGCGGCGGGCGCGGCATGCGCGTGGCGCACAACGACATCGCCCTGCGCTCGGGTCTCAAACAAGCCATGGCTGAGGCGCAAGCGGGCTTCGGCGATGCGACGGTTTACGTCGAAAAGTTCATCGAAAAAGCTCGCCACGTCGAAGTGCAGATCATCGGCGATCAGCACGGCAACCTCGTCCATCTCTGGGAACGCGATTGCACCATGCAGCGTCGCCATCAGAAACTCATCGAAGAAGCACCCTGCCCGGTGCTCACCGAAAAAGAGCGCGAAGAAGTGTGCGGCGCTGCCGTGCGCCTTTGCAAGGCTGCGAATTATTACTCCGCAGGCACCGTTGAATTTCTCATGGATGCGGTGGCGCGAAAGTTCTACCTGATGGAAGTGAACACGCGCGTGCAGGTCGAGCATCCTGTGACTGAAATGATCACGGGCATCGACATTGTGAAGACGCAGATTCGCGTGGCTGCCGGTGAAAAGCTCGGCTTCACGCAGAAGCAAGTGGAACGCCGAGGCCATGCCATGGAATGCCGCATCAATGCCGAGGATCCGGCGCGAGGCTTCGCGCCATCGCCAGGTGTCATCACGCAGTTCGACCCGCCCGGCGGCCGAGGCGTGCGCGTTGATACGCACTGCTACTCAGGCTATCGCGTGCCGCCTAATTACGATTCGATGATCGCCAAACTCATCACTTTCGGTGCCACCCGCGAAGAAGTGCTCGCCACCATGCGCACCGCCCTCGCCGAGTTCCGCGTCGATCCCATCAAGACCACCATCCCGCTCCACGCCCGCCTCATGCGTCACGGCAACTTCATCAACAGCGAAACCGACATCCACTTCGTCGAACGACTGCTTGAGCAGAAGTGAATTTGAAAGCCAACAGCAGACAATCTCAAGCCCTGCTGAGCAAACAAATGCGGTTTGAAGGTGAGGGCGCTACGTAGTAAGAAGTGGATAACGCAGCACATCAAGGGCCATTTGCAAGGGGTATGCAATCCCGATATGATGCGTGGCTCAATTTGCCAAGGTCACCGAGGATTTTTATGCCTACGATCAATCAGCTCATTCGCAAGCCCCGAACCGTTCAGGTCGCCAAGAGCAAGGTCAAAGACCTTAACGCCAGCCCTCAGAAGCGTGGCGTGTGTCTCCAGGTCAAGACCGTTACCCCCAAGAAGCCCAACTCGGCGCTTCGCAAGGTCTGCCGCGTCCGTTTGAGCAACGGCAAGGAAGTGACCGCCTACATCGGCGGCGAAGGGCACAACCTTCAGGAACACTCGATCGTGCTGGTTCGCGGTGGCCGTGTCCGCGATCTGCCCGGTGTTCGCTACCACGTCGTCCGAGGCACGCTCGACTGCCTGGGCGTTGATGGCCGCAAGAAGGGCCGCAGCAAGTACGGCGTGAAGCGAGCGAAGTAAGGCGAGAAGCTTTCAGCTGTCAGCCATCAGCTTTTGCTGACGGACGGATTGAGGCTAGAATATAGGCATGAACTGGCACGAACAGGCATTAAATTCACACTACCAGACAGCGGTTGCCATTGGTGACCGCTTGGATTCGGGTGATGTTGAAGATGCCCGCATCGGCGTCGAGGAGTTAATAGAAGCGTTGTTCCGGGCGGAACGTCGAGCACTGCGAAGTCAAGTGATTGGCTTGATGACACACATCATCAAGTGGCAATCGCAGCCAGAACGTCGATCCCGTAGCTGGGTGGGTACCATTCAGAGTGCGCGCGGCGAGATTGACGACTTGCAGGAAGATGAGCCGAGCCTGACCGATGGCGTGATCGAGCAGATGTGGGACAAATGTTTTCATCGTGCCCTTGCGGAAGCAGAGGGCCAGATGGGCATCAAGCCAAAGCCAAACGCGCTGAATTGGATTGAAGTTTTCGAGACCGAATATCAGATTTAACAACACGCGATTTTGTTACGCCGAGAATTGAGTTAACAGAATCGGGTCAACAGAATCGAGCCGACAGAATCGAGCCAATAAATTTTCCCCCGGCAAGTAATCACCTTCGCACGTTGCGATTGTGGTGAACAAAAAGAGAAGCCTGCCTTCAAGCTGATTGCTGAAAGCTGATCGCTGAAAGCTTCTCCAGATGAGCCGCCCTTTGTTAAGGATTCTCCCATGTCAGGACGTATCACTCACGCAGACGAACAGCTTCGCCCCGATCCCAAGTACGGCAACAAAGTGCTCTCACGCTTCATCAATTGCGTGATGTACGATGGCAAAAAAGCCACCGCTCAGCGCATTGTGTATGCCGCCCTCGACCTGATCGAAGAGCGCACCAAAGGCGAACCCGCTGCGATCAAGGTATTTGAGAAGGCCATTTCCAACGTCAAGCCTGATGTGGAAGTCCGCTCCAAGCGTGTCGGCGGTGCCAACTACCAGGTGCCGATGCAGGTCAAGCCCAAGCGTCGCCAGAGCCTGGCGTTCCGCTGGATTATCGATGCTGCCCGCAGCGAAAAAGGCAAGCCCTTCGCACTGCGTTTGGCCAAGGAGCTTTTTGAAGCTTCCAACGGCGAAGGCAAAGCCGTCAACACCCGCGAACAGACCCACCGCATGGCTGAGGCTAACAAGGCCTTCGCTCACTACGCGTGGTAATGAGAACTGAAGCCGCCCAAGGCTCAAATTATTTTCTCGAAAACTCATCAAGCCTCTGCTGATCTCAGCAGAGGTTTTTTTATTTTGTGGATCAGTCCTCAAGTGAGCGAACCTGTCGTGACAGTCCACAAGGTCGTGAGGCGAAACCTTGTGATATCATTTGAATATGGCGACAAAGCTTGGCATCCGACAAAGACGCGTTCATGCGAAGAAAGGAATTGGCATGCCCGGGGACAACAGCCACATTCTCGATGTCGCTCGGCGTCTTCGCAAGTTGGTCGATGCGCCAGTTCTGGGCGGTATTGCCGTGTATCTACATGGTGGTGGTCGTTCCACCGTGGACCTGGATTTGTACGTTGCGGACCGGGCAGTCATCATTGCTCAATTAGAAGCCGCTGGTGCTATATGGGACCAAGAAAACCGGGAACATGTCCTTGATGGTGTACGCATTCACACCGTCAGCTCGCAGGAAGCTGGAGTGGAGATCCAAGGCAATTCGACCATTGATGGCGTGCGCGTTGTCAAACTGCATGACCTGATCGCGATTAAACTTCTCAGCGGTTTGAATAACCGCGGTCGCAGCAGGGATATTGGAGATGTAGAAGACCTCATTCGCCTGGTCCCATTGGACAAGCGATTCGCAGCCAGACTTCCAAAGGCTATACGCACGGAATTCAAAGCCTTGGTGGATGCTGTCCGTGCAGGTGAAGGGTCTGGTCCCAGCGACCGGCGATTCTGAACGGTCAGACTCTGTCGCGAATGACATCGGTGTGCAGTCGCAGCCTGCTTATCGCTTCACCGCACGGGTCGCAGAACCGACCCGTGGCACCCAGCAAATAAGCGTGAATGAAGTAATTGATGTGCCCTAATATATAGTGACCCAATCCTTGCTGGATCGGCCGTGTTTCAGATGACGGTAAAATATGAAGCCCAATTCGCCCCCCATTCCTTCCTTTGATCCAGAGGCCATCGCCCTCGATCCACTGCCCCAAGCTGCCCGGCTACCCTTGCCCAACGCAGTCAACCCCAATCGCTTCCAATCCGTTTATTTCTACGCACTGGTCACCATGCACCTGCTGGCACTGGCGGCGCTGATCCCCTGGCTTTTCAATTGGTACGCAGTTCTCTTTTTCGCCTTCGGCATCTACTTCTTCGGCCAGGGCATCAACCTCTGCTACCACCGCGTGCTGACCCATCGCTCGGTCAAGTTTCCCCTCTGGCTTGAGCATTTCTGGACGGTCATCGCCTTGTGCTGCATGGAGGACACGCCGGGCAAATGGGTCACGACGCATCGCCATCATCACAACCATTCCGATGAGACAGATGACCCGCACTCTCCGCTCGTCACTTTATGGTGGAGCCATTTTCAATGGATGACGCTGCACAATCGCGACACCCACTCGATCGAAGCCTTTCAAAAATATTCGAAGGACATTCTCTGCGACCCCTTCTATATGAAGCTGGAAAAGAAGAAATGGATATCCCCGGCGATCTACCTCGCCCATGCAGCAGTGGTCGTTGCTCTGGGTGCCACCCTCGGCTGGTTCACCGGTCACAGCTTCACCGCCACGCTGCAGGGCGGGCTGAGTTTCCTCGTGTGGGGTGTGATCCTGCGCACGGTGGCGGTCTGGCACATCACCTGGTCAGTCAACTCGCTGACGCATACCTTCGGCTACCGCAATCACGCCAACGACGATCGCAGCCGCAACAACTGGCTCGTCGCCATCCTCGCCTCAGGCGAGGGTTGGCACAACAACCATCACCACGATCAGGCCAGCGCCAGCAATCAGCATCGCTGGTGGGAGTTTGATCTGACCTACTACCACATTATTCTGCTCAAGTGGATGGGGCTGGCGACGCAGGTCATCGCCCCCAAACACATTCGGCGAGCCGCCAGCGCGAAAGCCCGCGCCGCAGCGGCGACAACAATGACCAAGGGCGCAATCCCAATGGTGCCCGAGGCCGCTGCGTCTTCTATTGTGATTCAACAACCTGATTGATTTGGCGGGGGCGACCTGCTAATATGCGTTTCCACAATTGAATACTGCAACTTATCCAGAGTGGCTGAGGGACAGGCCCGATGAAGCCACCGCAACCGATCCGACCTTGAAAAAGGCGGAAAAATGGTGCGAACTCCTTCGCTCAGACCGTTGAGCGAGAGATAAGAAGTGGCGACACCTCCCAAGGTCTTTCAAGCCTCTTCCTATCTCGGAAGAGGTTTTTTTTTAGGCACGTTCCTCTAATAAGGAAAGAAAGAAGGCAGGAAAAGAGAATGAGTCGTTTTGATGAAGCACGGATCGATCAACTCGACCGATTGGGCTAAATGATTTTTCTCGACTTTTCTTTTCCTGCATTCCTGCTTTCCTAAGAGGCATTCTGATTCAACGAACATGCTTGGAGCTACCCGATGAGTTTCGTTCACTCTCTCCGCTGTAAAGAATGTGATGCCCAGTACCCGCTCACGCCGCGCACCGTCTGCGATCACGATTTCGGCCCCGTCGAAGTCGCCTACGACTACGAGGCGATGAAGGCCCCTGGCCCTAGGCAGGTCACCCGTCAGTCCATCGAAGCTGGCCCGCAGTCGCTTTGGCGTTATAAGGCTCTTTTGCCCATCGAAGGCGAGCCACGCGCCGGGTTCAACTCCGGCTGGACCCCACTCATCAAAGCGGACCGTCTCGCTGCGGAACTGGGCGTCAAGGAACTTTACATCAAGGACGACAGCGTCAACTACCCGACCTTCTCCTATAAGGATCGCGTTGTCTCCGTCGCTGTCACCAAAGCCTTCGAGTTCGGCTTCGATACCGTCGGCTGCGCCTCCACGGGCAATCTCGCACACTCCGTTGCTGCCCATGCGGCCGCCTCGGGCCTTCGCGCTTTTGTCATGATTCCTCACGACCTCGAAGAAGGCAAGATGGTCGGCATGTCCGTCTTCAACCCACGCGTCGTTCGCATCAAAGGCAACTACGATGATGTCAACCGCCTCTGCTCGCAGATCGCTGACAAATACAACTGGGCCATCGTCAATGTGAACCTTCGCCCCTACTACACCGAAGGCGCGAAAACGCATGGCTTTGAAATCGCTGAGCAGATGGGCTGGAAGCTGCCCGCTCACACCATCAGCCCGGTCGCAGGCGGCACGATTCTGCCCAAGATTTACAAGGCGTATCAAGAGTTCATCAAGCTCGGTTTGGTGAAAGACACGAAGCCGAAGATGTACGCGGCGCAGGCGGCCGGTTGCAATCCGGTGGTCAAAGCGATTGAAGATGGCAGCGAACTTTTCAGGCCACAGAAGCCCAACACCATCGCCAAGTCCATCGCCATCGGCAACCCCGCAGACGGCTACTACGTCATGAAACTCATCCGCGAATCCGGCGGCTGGGGCGCTAGCGCCACCGACCCCGAAATCCTGGACGCCATCAAACTCCTCGCCCGCACCGAAGGTATCTTCACCGAGCCTGCCGGCGGCACCACACTGGCCTGTGCGATCAAGCTGATTCAAAGCGGCCGCATCCCGCGCGATGAGTCGATCTGCGTCTGCATCACCGGCAACGGCCTCAAGACCCTCGAAGTCATGCAAGGCCAGTTCGCCCACGCCCCTGCCATTAACGCCAAACTCGGCGAGTTCGACGCACTCGTCACCCAGATCGAAGAAAGCCAGAAGGCAGAGATGGCGACGAAAGTGTGATTCCCTCGTTCCGATTCCAATTTGAAATCCGTTTTTACCACGAAGGCACGAAGACACGAAGGAAGACATGAAGGAATGAAAATACGAAAAATACAGGGCATGATTTATTGGTTTTTAACTTCGTGACTTCGTGCCTCGTGGTCAATCCGAATTTATCATTGCTCAACGTCCGCAACGCCATCGTTCCGTCATTTTTCACTTTGCATTTTTCAATAGCTATTTAGCATTCTCCCTGACTTGAGGTTCACATGTCCGACACCATCAGCGTTCTGATCCCCACCGCTCTTCGCGCCAAAGCTGGCGACAACGAATCGCTCGCCATCGCAGGCAAGTCGGTGCGCGCAGTGCTTGCCGCCCTCACCGCGACTTACCCCGAGCTGGGCAAGCAGCTTTTCAAGAGCGAGAATGAAGTCAACCGCTTCATCAATCTCTACGTGAACGATGAAGACATCCGCTTCATGGAAAATCTCGACACCCCGCTCAAAGCCGGCGACGAACTCTCCATCGTCCCCGCCATCGCCGGCGGCTAA
>CAZYQL010000019.1:0-3139 GCA_964650055.1 uncultured Phycisphaeraceae bacterium
ATGCATAATAAATAATCAACCCTTGAATAATAGTTCAGCATATGCTATACTATGGCCAGATGGGTCCTCTCTTTTTTCCGGAGCCTTGGCCATGCGTGTTGCTGATATTGTCGCGTGTTCCGCTGCGGGTTTCGGCCCTAACGCCGCTGAAATACTGGAGTTGCGCACCATGAGTAAGGGTTTCCGGGTAGACGTCTACCCGTTTACCCCTAGACACGAGTTAACCTCAGTAATTGCAATGGCTTATAGTGGTGGACGCAAATGAAAAACGCTCAGGTAGACAAAACCGGGTGTGAACAAATGTTGACCTTCCTCTACCTCCACTTACCTCCTTCCTGTAGAATCCTTCCATGTCCAGCATTCCCGTCGATGACATGACCGCCCAGCACTTTCAGCCGCCACGCAATGTGCAGTTCAGCGTGTTTCTGGATAACCGCGTGGGCAAGCTGCTCGAACTGCTGGACGTCTTCCAGGGGCAGGCGATCAAGCTGGCGGGGTTCAGCATTCTGGATTCCGCTGACCACGCGGTGGTTCGCATCATCACCTCCAACTCTGATCTGGCACGCCGACTGCTGATGCGCCACGAGCTGCCTTTTAGCGAAGCGGAAGTGCTCGTCGCCGAATTGGAAGAGAAGCGTACATTGTCGATGGCGTGCAAGGCGCTGCTGACTGCGGAGCTGAACATTCATTACATCTACCCGCTGGTCGTTCGGCCGCGCGGCTATGCCGCCATCGCTTTACACATCGATGATCATCACGTGGCTTGCCAGATTCTTCGCCGTCGCTTGTTCACGCTGCTGGGCGAAAACGATCTGGGCGAGAACGCATTGGAAACTGGCGACGAGCTGCCGCCGCTGTGATCGATCTGCTAGGGGTCTCTGTTTGTGGTTCCCTTGATTGGATTTATTGTCATGAAGTCATGCCTCTCTTTCGTTGCGGTTCTCGCCTTTGCCTCGGCTGTGTTCGCGGAGCCGGATTGGCAGAACATGTCGCTCAAGGCTGAGTCCACCACGCGCGGCGAAGGCGTGCCGCAAGGCAAGGTCACCGAGCATGTCTTTAAGGACAGCAAAGTTTTCCCGGGCACGATTCGTCGCTACTGGGTTTATGTGCCTGCGCAGTATGAGAAACTGCCCGCCGACCAGAGCGCGGCAATAATGATTTTTCAAGATGGACATGCGTATGTGAATGAGAAGGGTGAGCACAGGGTGCCCATCGTGTTTGATAATTTGATTCACAAGGGTGAGATGCCGGTGACGGTGGCGGTGTTTATTGATCCGGGGCATAAGAAGGAGACGCTTCCGGAGAAAGCGGGTTGGCAGCCGCAGCCGGAGAATCGCAGCTTTGAATATGACACACTTAGCGGCGACTACGCGAAGTTTCTGTTGGATGAGGTTTTGCCGACGGTGGTGAAGGAACATGGGCTGCGAATTTCGGACAGCCCCAGTCGGCGTGCGATCTGCGGTATTTCATCGGGTGGTATTTGCGCGTTCACCGTCGCCTGGAATCGCCCCGATTCCTTTGGCAAAGTGCTTAGTCACATCGGCAGCTTCACCAATATCCGTGGCGGCCACGCTTACCCGGCTCTCATCCGCAAGACCGAGCACAAGCCGATCCGCGTCTTCCTTCAGGATGGCGAAAATGATCTCGACAACGCGCACGGCAACTGGTGGCTGGGCAACCTGCAAATGGCAGCGGCGCTCAAGTTCGCCAAGTACGACTCGCTCTTGGTCGGCGGCAAAGGCGAACACAACGGCAAACATGGCGGCGCGATTCTGCCTGACTCGCTGCGCTGGCTCTGGCGCGATCACAAGCAAGAGAAGTAATCACACAACAGCAACCAGAACTGTGCGCCACGGCAGCGCGCTGCTTTCGCTACAATCGCCAACATGTCGAACTCGCCTAATTCACTACCCGTTGGCAAGGTTTCCGTAGGCAACTGCATCGAGCTGATGCAGAACTGGCCAGCGGGTTCTGTCGATCTGATCTTCGCGGATCCACCTTACAATATTGGCTATAAGTACGACCAGTACGAAGACAAACGCAACGATGATGATTACATCGACTGGACGAAACAGTGGATCACTGCCTGTGCGAATCTGCTCAAGCCCACCGGCTCGTTCTACATTCTCATCGGCGATGAATTTGCAGCCGAGACGCGCATGCACCTGAAGCAACTCGAGCGGGAGAAGAAACTCGCCTTTCGCAACTGGGTCATCTGGCATTACACCTTCGGGCAGAATTGTCGCACCAAGTTCAACCGCAGTCATGCGCATCTGTTTTACTGCGTCGGTTCCGCAGCATTCAACGAGAAGGCCAAACACGACCTGGGCGTCGGGAAGATCGACATCACCAAGCTGCCTTATCGTTTCAACCGCGATGCGGTGGCGGTGAAGTCGGCGAGGCAGACGACGTATGGCGATGTCCGCGCCAACCCGACCGGCAAGATGCCTGATGACACGTGGTACTTGCGTCCGCAGGAGGCCATTGAGGATGCGGCGGGGCCTGTCGATGAACCAGCGATGTTCGATGCCGACGGCGACACGTGGTACATCCCGCGCCTGGCGGGCACCTTCAAGGAGCGCGTCGCCTGGCATCCGTGCCAACTACCTGAGGCACTGCTCGAGCGGATCATCAAGCTCTCTTCTAATGATGGTGAAGTCGTCTTCGATCCTTTCACCGGTAGCGGTACGACGCTCGCCGTGGCAGCCCGGCTCAAGCGGCAATGGGCAGGCACCGAGCTAAGCGAAGACTACGCGACGAAAGCCACCGCGCGCATCAAGCACTCGGAAAAGACCGGCGAAACGCTGCTCCAGACAGATGAAGAAAAAGGCATCGACCGCACCATCACCAAGAAACGGCCCGAGCCCAAGCGGGCAAAGCTTGCGGCGCAAGGACTGTTTGGAGTGAAAGATGAGACGAAGACTGCCGCCGATTGAGCGGTAGCTAATTAGCCGTTCGCCTTGGCGAATGGCGAATAGCGAAATGAAATAAAACCACCGGCCTGCAAGATCATGCAGGTGCGAACAAATCACAGGCTTCGTGCCTACGATTGTGTGTGATGGATTTGTTTTCAATCGGCGGCTTTACCGAGTCCTTTTAGTCGATGGAGTTTCCAAATGGATCGCAGTAAAACAGTTCG
>CAZYQL010000019.1:3239-7778 GCA_964650055.1 uncultured Phycisphaeraceae bacterium
TACCGAGTCCTTTTAGTCGATGGAGTTTCCAAATGGATCGCAGTAAAACAGTTCGAAGTAAAAAAGTTCGCAGTAAAACAGTTCGCAGGTCAATTCTGTTGTCGTCGCTGATGTTGTCACTGGTTTTGGCAGGCAGCGCGTTTCTTGCGGGGTGTGATCCTGCTGCTGAGTCGGATCCGACGGTGAAGGTTTCCGCCACGGGCGAGGTTCCTTCGTGCTGCGAGGAGGTGACGCCGAGTCTCGCTGATGCTCGCAAGGCGGCGATGATGAAGAAGGATGGGGCGGTTGCGGAGGCGTTACCTGAGGCGCCGACGATTCTCGATAGCAAGGAAGCGGTGGAGGCGAAGGCGCATGCGGCGAAGAAGTCTCAAGCAGATAAAGCGACACAGGAAAAGTCATCGCAGGAAGCGCCCGCAGCTGCACCGCTGACAGCGGCGAGCGAGCGCGAAAAGCTCTCCACCGATTTCACGATGACCGATCAAGATGGGCAGCCCTTTGAACTGAAGAACATGCTGGGCAAACCCACCGCGGCGACATTCATCTTCACCCGCTGCGCCAATCCGAACATGTGTCCGCTGCAAGGCATCAAGATGGCAAACCTGCAAAAACAGCTTGAAAAAGCAGGCCTTTCAGACAAGGTCAATCTGCTCGTCTTCACCTTCGATCCTGCTTATGACACCCCCGAGCGACTCAAAGCCTGGGGCAAGGAACAGGGCATCAATCTGATCAATGCGAAGCTGCTGCGCCCTGATCCTCGCGAGTTTGGCGACTTTCAATATGAGTATCGCTTCCGCGCCGGGGCGACGGCTGATGGCCAGATCACGCACAAGACTGACATGATGCTCATCGACCACGAAGGCAAACAAGCCGCGTTCTTTGCGGGCATGTGGGATGATGCGCAGGTCTTAGCGCACGTGAAGGAATTGATTGACGCAGCCAAGGGCGAAGCAGCCAAGATCGAAGCTTCCAAGATCGAAGCGGCCAAGGTCGAAGCTTCCAAGTGATGCGCTGGCGAATCAGATGCGCGTCTTAAATCCCATCGCTCGGACGATGCACCAGCCAGCGCGGGCTTCGAAGATCTGAAACGCGCCCATCGCCAGCAGCGCGATCGCAGTGATCCAGGCCCAGTTGCCGGTGAGCACACTCGTCGCACAGAGCACCAGCATGATCACTGCGACGAGGCTGACGATGATGCCGCTGATGAGGCGGACGGATTTACCTTTGGCGTCGATGTTGCATTGCATGTGGAGATTGTAGGGGCGATCGCGTGATGGTGACCATTGCGGCAACGTTCGCCATGGCGAACGGCTAAATAGCCTGCGTTGCCGCTACACTGTTTTTATGACTCTTTCCATATTGATCTCGTTCTCACACTTTGCCGACCGGCTTACCGCCAGCGCTCTGGTTGTTTCCCTTTTCATCGTGCCCGGCTGCGGCCCTGATGCCAACGTGTCCACCACGAAAGATGGCGTTAATCCCGCAGTCACCGCGTCCATGCAGGTGAACGATGTCAAAGCCCCTGGCTCTGCACCCGCTGGCATGGTCTGGATCCCCGGCGGCACCTTCGCCATGGGTAGCGACTGGACCACCGCCAAACCCGATGAGCAGCCCGCGCATCTGGTGAAGGTCGATGCATTTTGGATGGATGAAGCGGAAGTCACCAATCGTCAGTTCGCGGAGTTTGTGAAGGCGACCGGGTTTGTGACGCTGGCGGAGAAGATTCCGACGAAGGAAGAATTTCCCGATGCTCCGCCGGAGAATCTGGTGGCGGGGTCGATTCGCTTTCTGGTGCCTGATGGAGTCGTTTCGCTGGACAATCATTTTCAGTGGTGGGCTTACGCGCCGGGCTGGAGCTGGCGGTATCCGCAGGGGCCAGAAGGGCCAGGCTATGAAAAACTGCTTGATTTCCCGGTGGTGCATGTCTCCTGGGATGATGCCGCCGCCTACGCCAAGTGGGCGGGCAAGCGACTGCCTACGGAGGCGGAATGGGAATTCGCAGCACGCGGCGGCAAGCTTGAAGAATGGGAATCCAGTGATGTGCTTCACACTGAGGAATCAGGCAAGACGAAATGGAAGGCCAACATCTGGCAAGGTCGCTTTCCTTATGTGAACGATGCTTCCGATGGTTATGAGTGGGCAGCGCCGGTGAAGCAGTTTCCGCCTAATGCGTTTGGCTTGTATGACATGGCGGGCAACGTGTGGGAGTGGTGCGAGGATTGGTATGCGCCGGACTACTACTCGAAGCAGTCCCAGAGCATGGTGACGATGAAAGAGGGTGCGCGCGTCAATCCCCAAGGTGTGCCCAAGGATGCAAGCTGGGATGCGCGGACACCTGGCAGTGGGCCGACGAAGGTGTCTCGAGGCGGGTCGTATTTGTGCAGCGATTTATATTGCCGAGGGTATCGCCCCAGTCAGCGCTCACCGACCACGGCTGACACGGCGCTGCCACACTCGGGCTTTCGGTGTGTGAAAGATGCTCCAGCCAAAGCGGCCAACTGAACGGCGAACGCTGCCGCTTGCGGCTTCGCTCTTCGCCCACTTTACACCTGAGTTACATTTCCTGATCTGTGGCATGCCCCGCCGGGTAGAATATGAGGTTATGCTGCATTGATTGCAGTTGGCAATCGCAGGTGGGTTGTAAGTCATTCTTTATATCGCTCGATGTGGCGACTCAGGCGTGAGCTTGCGGCGCAAACATGGGCAGGAAGGCATCGTTCATGAGCCAGCCATTGATGTACCGGATGAGCGCCCGGAGCTACCAGTTAGCGCGAACGCTTAAGCAAAAAATTTCCAAATCAGCGAGCATGCTGGCCATCGGTTCAGCGGTGACGCTGGGCTTGGTGCCAAGTCTGCCTTGCCTGCCGGGCCTGCCGATGGCGACTGTACAGGCTGCCGAAGGCCCCATCGCCAAGCGGCCTGAAATGATCACTGCCGAGACAGAAGAAGCCATCGAGCGCGGCATGGCCTACCTCGGCCGCACTCAGTCGCGCGATGGAGCCTGGCGCACCAAAGGCAGCTATGGCGGGTCTTATCCGACAGCGATGACAGCACTGGCGGGCATGGGGCTGCTGGCGGGTGGGAATACGCCGGTGGAAGGCAAGTATTCCGAGAATGTTCGCCGTGCGATTGATTACCTGCTCAAACAGCAGCCGCCATCCAACAACGGCCTGTTCGCCAACATGGCGGAAGAGAATTCCGTCATGCACGGCCACGGCTTCGCCATGATGTTCCTGGGCGAATGCTACGGCATGGAGCGCGACCCCGATCGCCAGGAAAAGATCAAAAAAGCCCTCGAAGCAGCCGTAAAACTCACCGGCCAATCTCAATCCGCAGCGGGCGGCTGGCTCTATCAGCCAAACTCAGGCGGCGATGAAGGCTCGGTGACGGTGTGCCAGATTCAAGGCCTTCGCTCGATCCGCAACGCAGGTATTCAGGTGCCCAAATCGATCATCGACAAGGCGTGCAAATACATCGAGCTTTCTGCGAACCCCGATGGCGGCATCCGCTATCAGGCACGTGGCGGTGGTGAGAGCCGTCCGCCCATCACGGCTGCTGCGGTGGCTGTCATGTACAACGCGGGTAACTACGAACACCCCGTCGCCCAGAAGGCTCTGGAATACACCAAGAAAATGCTCAAAGGCCAGGCGGGCGCTCACGCTTTCAGCGGCCACTTCTACTACGGCACGCTCTACACCGGGCAGGCCATGTATCTGTCGAGTAAGGAAAACTGGAAAGAATACTTCCCCGGCATCCGTGACTACTTCATCAAAAACCAGGCCAAAGACGGCAGTTGGACCGGCGACGGCGTCGGCGAAACCTACGGCACCGCCATCGCGCTGATGACGCTGCAGTTGCCTTATGGATATATGCCTATTTTGCAAAGATGAAAGACGGAAGGCTAATCCTTAGTACTTATTAATTAATACTTAATGCTTATTGTTAAGGCATTCTTTATTTCGGGGTGATGATGATGGCGGGTGATACAGATGGTTTGGGAGGTGTTGGCGCGGCTCATCCTTCGGATGCGCTGCAAAGCAGGCTGATCGATTTTGCGGTGACATCGATACGATTAGCGGGGCGATTGCCTCAGAATCAGGAAGGGCGGCATGTTTCGAATCAAATGTTGCGATCTGGCACGTCGCCAGCACCCAACTACGGTGAAGCCAGAGCCGCTGAAAGTAGTGATGACTTTATCCATAAGCTCAAACTTGTATTGAAGGAGTTAAATGAGACGCTCGTCTGGCTTCAAGTCATTGAGCGCGGAAAAATGATCCCAGCGGAGGAGCTCAAGGCAGCGATGGATGAATGCGATCAGTTGTGCCGAATCATCGCCGCCTCGATCAACACTGAACGCCGCCGCCGAGACGGAAAGTAGCTGGTGATTTTGTATGTGAAACCCGTGTCGGAAATAGCAATAGTCCGAAGTCCGAACCAATAAGTATTAAGTATTAATTAATAAGTACTAAGTATTAGTCTTCCGCTTTCCCCCGGAGTATTTGAATGTCCACCGAACCTAACGTACCACTGACTCAGGATGAC
>CAZYQL010000019.1:7878-21283 GCA_964650055.1 uncultured Phycisphaeraceae bacterium
CCCCCGGAGTATTTGAATGTCCACCGAACCTAACGTACCACTGACTCAGGATGACATCGCAGCACTGGCCAACCTCAAAGGGGCTGCCAACAAGATCAAGACCGAGCTGCGGAAGGTCATCGTCGGCCAGGATGATGTCGTCGAGCAGCTTCTGATTGCCATCTTCGCCAGAGGCCACGTGCTTCTCGAAGGTGTGCCCGGCCTGGCCAAGACCCTCATGGTCTCTACGCTCGCGTCTTCGCTTCATCTCAAGTTCAACCGCATTCAGTTCACCCCCGATCTGATGCCTTCGGACATCACCGGCACGGAAGTGATTCAGGAAGATAAATCAACCGGCTCTCGCGAGTTCCGCTTTCTGCCAGGCCCGATTTTTGCCAACGTCGTTCTTGCTGATGAAATCAACCGTACGCCGCCTAAGACGCAGGCTGCGATGCTCGAGGCGATGCAGGAAAAGCGCGTGACCATTGGCGGCAAGATTCACCCGCTGTCGCCGCCGTTTTTTGTGCTGGCCACGCAGAACCCCATCGAGCAGGAAGGTACGTATCCGCTGCCTGAAGCGCAGCAGGATCGCTTCATGTTCAAGGTCTTCGTGCGCTATCCGAGCTATGAAGAGGAATACCGCATTGCTGAGACGACGACCGCCAACTTCAATCCGCAGGTGGATGCGGTGCTCACCGGCGACGAGATCATGCAGATTCAGGAAATCGTTCGCCGTGTGCCGGTGTCGCCGCATGTGATCAATTATTCCTTGGCTCTGGTGCGCGCAACGCGCGTCCATGAGGGTGAAGCGCCTGAGTTCGTCAAGGAATGGGTAAGCTGGGGCGCTGGTCCTCGTGGTGTGCAGTATCTGCTGCTCGGTGGCAAAGCCAAGGCCGCTATCGAAGGCCGAACGTATGTCACGACGGATGACATCAGGGCGGTGGCTCACCCGGTGCTGCGTCACCGCACGATCACCAACTTCAACGCCGAGTCCGAAGGCATCAACAGCGACAAGGTCATCGACAAGCTGCTGGCGACCATCAGCGACAAGACGTCGAACGTTGCCCCGGAACTCAAGCCAGCGTTTGCTTAAAGGCAGCGGGTGTCGGGTTTCGGGTATCGGGTTTCGGTCTGATAGACCAAGCCCGTTCCAATTCCGACACTCTGCCTTGCCTCAAGCGTTTACGTTTCCGCTCAAGGTGCGGGTGTGTTCTTTTTGACCCCCGACACCCGACACCCGACACCCGACACCCGGATTCCTCATGCCCGACGGCCGCAAATATCTCGACCCCAAAACGCTCGACAAGATTCGCAGTCTCGACCTGCGCGCTCGTCTTGTCGTCGAAGGCTTCATCACCGGTCAGCACAAATCTCCTTACCACGGCTTCGCAGTCGAGTTTGCCTCGCACCGCGAATATGTGCCCGGCGATGAAATCAAACACATCGACTGGAAGGTGTGGAGCAAGACTGATCGCTACTACATTAAAGAGTACGAAGAGGAAACGAATCTCAAGATGACCATCCTCCTCGACTGCTCCAAGTCGATGCGCTACGGCAGCAAGGAAACCACCGGCGGCGTCAAAGCCGACGGCAAACACGACGGCTGGAGCAAGTTCGAGTACGGCTCCACTGCCGCGGCTTGCCTGGCCTACATGGCGCAGCAGCAGCAGGATGCCGTCGGGCTGATCACCTTCGATACCGATGTGCGGCTCAAGCTTCCTTCGTCGAGCCATCCCAGCCATCTGAAGCTGCTCATCCACGAAATCGAACGCACCGTGCCCGACAACAAGACCGATGTCGGCGATGTCTTCCGCAGCCTCGCCGAGCAAATCGGCAAACGCGGTCTGGTTGTACTCGTGAGCGATCTGTTCGTGGATATGTCCACGCTCAAAACTGCCTTGCAACACTTTCGCCATCGTCGTCATGAAGTGGTCGTGTTTCATGTGATGCACGACCACGAGCTTTCGTTTCCGTTTCAGGACAACACTGAGTTCCGCGGATTGGAAGTCGATATGCAACTGCTCACCGAGCCACGCTCGCTGAGGAAAACGTATCTGGAAGTCGTCGATCGCTACCTGCATCAGGTGCGGAAAATCTGTGCCGGCGCGGGTATCGATCACGTGCTGATGAATACGAAAGAGCCGCTCGATGCGGCACTGTCGGGATATCTGGCGTTTCGCAATCGGACGGTCAGAGGTGTTGGCCGAAGGTAAAACGATTTTACCACGAAGGCACGATGACAAGAAGACACGAAGTTGGAAAAGGCAGTTTTATAAGGAAAGCAGGAATGAAGGAAAGCACGAAAAGATTGAAGTGCTCATGCCTTTTTCCTGATTTCCTTCCTTCCTGCTTTCCTAAGAAATGTCTTTGCCTTGCTGCCTTCTTGTCTTGATCTTCGTGACTTCGTGCCTTCGTGTTAAATCCGATTCAGACTTGTGCTTCGCAATCAGGAATTGACCCATGTTCAACTGGCTCGGTATTTCAGCGATCAATCCTGCGCTGCTCTGGGGCGCGCTAGCGGTTGCTTCGCCCATCATTATTCACCTGCTCTCTAAGCGTAAGTTCCGCGTCATCGAGTGGGCTGCGATGGATTTCCTTATCGAGGCGGAAAAGCGAAATCGCCGTCGCGTGCGCCTTGAGCAGCTCATTCTGCTGCTGCTGCGCTGTCTCGCGATTCTGCTGATTGCGTTTCTCGTGGCTCGGCCGTTCTTTCAGTCGCAGGGGCTTGCCTCGGCACTTTTGGCGGATGCGAGTTTTGAACGGGTGATTCTGCTCGATGATTCGCCGAGCATGCAGTTGCAAGCTGAGGGCAAGATCACTTTTGATGAAACCAAGAAAGGCCTCGTGGCGTTTGTGCGTGATCTGTCTCGTGAACGATCGCGCGACACCGTTACGATTCGTCTGACGAGTCGGCCGGATCAGCCGATTGTTTCCGGTCGCAATCTGACGAGCGATCAGGTAGAAGAAATCGTGCAGGCCATTGAGACCGTCGTCGCTTCCGATCTGCCCGCGAATCTGGGCAAGGCCCTGCTTGAAGTGGAACAGAGTTTTGAAGATCGCAGTGGGCCGACGAATCGCGTGGTTTATCTGGTGACCGATTTCCGTAAGCGCGATTGGGGAACAAGTGCGCCTGCGACTGATGCGGTGCCTTCTACTGCAACTGCTACTGCGCCTGCCGCTGCTCCTGCTCCTGCTGCTGGCACCGACGCCGACGTACCGGGCATCATCAAGCGTCTCTCCGAGCGGGCCAGTGAATTCATCGTGCTCGATATCGGCGAAGTCGCTACTGAAAATCTTTCGATCATTGATGTTCGCTCCGTGAACAAAGCTCTGGTCAAAGGCATCGAAAGCGAGTTCACCGTTCACGTGCGCAACACCGGCTCATCCACTTTGAGTGATGTCGATGTCACCTTCGCAGCGGGTGAGTCGCTCGAGCTTAAGAGCAAGATCGATTCGATTGCAGCGGGTGAAGAAATCGCGGTGCCTTTCAAATTCAAATTCGAAGAGACCGGCTCCGTGCCCATCACTGCTTCCGTCGGCGCTGATCCGCTTAAGCCTGACAACACTCGCAACTTTGCTGCTCGTGTTCGCGATGGTGTGCAGGTGCTGCTGGTCAATGGCGATCCTTCCAGCGATTTCGAACACTCAGAGGTTTACTTCCTCAAGCAGGCTCTTCGTCCGCGTGGTCTGGGCCTGCTCGGGTTCACCATTGAAGAAGTCACCGAGAGTCAGTTTGAGGCGCTCGATCTGTCGCGCTTTCAGGTGATCTTCATCTGCAATCTTTATCGCTTCACCGAAGACAGGCAAGCAGCGCTCGACAAGTGGGTCAAAGCCGGCGGCGGCCTGGTCATTTACCTGGGCGACCAAGTCGATGAAGAAATTTACAACACGCAGCTCTATAAAGAAGGCAAGGGCCTCCTGCCCGCCCGCCTCGACGGCATGCGCGGCGATGAGACCGAGCGCACTTGGGTTGGCCTGGATATCGAAGACGCCAACCACATCGTCTTTGGCAACTATAAAGATGATCTGGGCGCACTCATCAGTCAGGTGAAAGTGTTCCGCTGGTGGCACATCACGCCTGATGAGAAGGCGGTGAAGGCGGGCGAAGTGGCGGTGCCGGTGCGACTGACCGATGCGGACAACGCGCCTGCATTTGCGGAGAAGACGTATGGCAACGGCAAGGTGGTGCTCGTCGCTACGGCTTGCGATGCGGACTGGAACAATTGGCCGGGCAATCCGAGCTATCTGCCGACGGTTGGGTATTACACGGAATACGTCGCTCGCAACACGGTGGGCGAAGGCACCCTCGCTGCGGGCACGCCGATTTTGTACGACCTGGATGCGGCGAAATATCGGATGGATGGTCGCATCGTTCCGAAGCTGACGAATTTTCCAGAGACGGATGTGGTGCCTGTGCAGGCTGAGCCTGTCGATGAAGGCAAGCGGTTGCAGGTGATTTTTCCCGACACGCAGCGCGTTGGTTTTTACAAGCTCGAACTGACCGGCGTGGACACCCTGCCTCACACGGTGCTCTTCGCCACCAACATCGACGCTACGGAAGGACAACTCGACCGTGCGGACGAAGCGGATGTGAAGAAGCGTCTGGGCGATGCGAATGTGAAATGGCTCAAAGGCCATGCCGCTCTGACGGCTGGTGCCACCGGCGCTCGCTCCGAATTCTGGCGGGCGATTTTGTTTGCGTTGGTGCTGGTGCTTTGCACGGAGCAGTTTTTGGCTTGGACGTTTGGACGAAGAAGGTGAAAAAGTTCAAGGTTCAAAGTTCAAGGTTCAAAGTTCAAGGTTTAAGGTTCAAGGTTTGAAGTTTGATGTGTTTTCCGTTTTGCGACTTTTGCGATTTTTTGCGGCTCTTGTTTCTGGCCTCTTGTTTCCTGTGACTCGCCTGCTCGAAAGGAGCTGTTGCGATGAAGACCCGCCAAGCTCGAAATGTGAATCGACTGTTGCGCCGACTGGGCCTATTGGCCTGCGCCTCGGCGATTGTTGTGCCGATGGCTTTCACGTTTGCGCAGCAGGTGCAGGTGCAAGTGCAAGTGCAAGAGGTGGCGCAGCCTGTTGAAGTTCAAGTCGAGTTGGCTCCTGCGCAGGCGGTGCAGATCGGTCCTGCTGGCGCGGTGCCTGCTCAGCAAGCCGCCGCAAAGAAAGACGACAAGAAAGAAGAGAAAGCGCCTTCGGTTGATCCCGAACTTGAAAAGGAAATCGCCAAGCTCAAGAAGGAACTCGAAGGCCTCAAAAAAGGCACGACTGACTTCGATCTCAAGACGGCTGAGTTGGGTAAGAAAGAACGCGAACTTCGCACCAAGGTTCAGCTTGAGGCGCGCAAAAAGCAGCAGGATCAAATCGTCGAGCAGATCACCAGCGGCCTGACGCTCGATACCGATAGCGATGTGGACATGCTGCTCGACCGTGCGCGGGAATATGCCACGGAAGGGCGCTACCGCGATGCCAGCGTGCTTTGGCAGCATGTGCTGGATCAAAAGCCTGGCCTCACCGATCGAGAGCCGATGCAGACGGCAGGCACAGGTGCCAAGAGCGGCGCGGTGCTGCGCCCGGTGCGCGATCTGGTGGAAATGGAATTGGCATCGCTGCCTGCTGAGGGACTGGCTGAATATCGCATCGCCGCTGATGCGGAAGCGCGGGCGGTGCTCGCTGCATCGCAGGTTGGCAGCGATGTGGACCGTGAACTCGAAGGTCTGTCCGAAGTGGTGCGGCGATTTTTTATGAGCAGCCTCGGCGATGATGCCGCTTACCGACTGGCGTGCATTGCGATGGATGAATGGGATTTCATTTCCGCGCGTCGTCTGCTTGAAAAAGTGACCTATGCACATCCTGATCCTTCCATGTCCCGCGCTGATCTGCTGCTGCGCCTGGCGCTGGTGAATGCGAAAGCTGGCGATAGCGCTGGCGCGAAGTTGGCGCTCAAGTCACTCGAAGAAGCCACGAGCAAGAGTGCGCTGCCAGCGGATCTGATGGCGGCAGTGCAGCGCGTGGTGGATGCGGGTGTGGCGGTGATGGCGGCGACGGGGCCGGTCAAGGGCTGGCCGATGGCGCTGGGCGGCGCGACGCGTGATGGTGTGATGGCGGGGCTGCCTGGCAAAGTGGTCGATGGCAGTGCGCTTTGGATCGATCAGCCGATGGGCGAATTTGATTTCAAGGTGCCTGAACTCGTGGGCAAGGCCCAGATGATGGGCACGCCTCAGCAAGGTTCACAAGGCCGTCAGGAAATTGTCAACCGCTGGGCCAAGGGTGGCTGGACGCCGACGGCGCAGGTGCTTTTGCGCGACGGCAAAGCCTTCTTCAAAACGCACAACGAACTGCGCTGGTACGACCTCAAGACCCGCAAGTTGGAGGACACCGTCGCGCAGCCTTCGATCAAACTCGAATCCGGTGCCCGCATCTGGGCGCAGAATTATTACTACGGCAACCAGCAGCCCGACACGCCGACCTCCACCGAAGAGATCGCCATGTTCGGCGACCGCATCGCCAAGTCGATGTCGCTCATCGGCGACACGCTCTATCACCTGGAAGGTCGCATGTGGATGGGTGGGCCTAACGCCCGCATCATGGTTTGGAATCGCAACAAGCAATCGCAGCTTGAAGTCACCGAGCGATTATGTGCCGTCGATGTCACCGACGCAGGCAAAGGCAATCGCGTGAAGTGGCGCTACCCTGCTGATGAAGCGGCGCAGAGCGATCTGCGCTTTCTCGCGCCGCCTGTGCCCACGACAGGCGATCAGCTCATCGTGCCCGTGATGCGTAACGGCGAACTTTTTCTGACGGGCATCGATGCGGCAACGGGCAAGGAGCGATGGAACACGCTCTTGGGCATGCCGCCTAATGATGATAGTTCGCGCTGGGCGACGGTCGGCGTGGCAGCGGTGGGTAGTGAAATTTATGTGGCCACGGGCTACGGCACGATCCTGGCGGTCGATGCTGATGCGGGCTCCATTCTCTGGGCCTCGCGCTATAAGCGATCGGAGCCGGCGGGTCAGCAAAATCGCAACTTCATGTTCGGCGTTCGCGGCAGCGTCAATCTGCCGGGCTGGACTGAAGATGTCATCATCCCGCGCGGCGACAAGCTGGTGCTCCTGCCTTCCGATGCTGATCAGGTCATCTGTTTCAGCAGGCTCACCGGCAAGCAGATCTGGTACTCGCCGCGCGAAAATGCGACCTACGCCCTGGGCGTTCTCAATGATTCGCTTTATGTCGCAGGGCAGAATGTCGTGCGTCGCTACTCCATCGTCAGCGGCAAGCTCGAAAAGGAAGTCACGCTCAAAGTCGAAAGTCATGCTCGCGGTGCGCTGACGCCGCAAGGTGTTTATCTGCCTACGCAAGGCGAGATCATTCGACTTGATCCCAAGTCGCTCGCCATTGCCGGTCGGCTTCGCGTGGCGACCAATTCGCAGGATCCGGTGGGCAATCTGTTTTGCGATGGTGAGCATCTCGTCGCTGCGGGTCTGGATCGTGTTTATGCACTTTCTGATGGTGATGTGCGCTTGCGCGAACTGACGGATTCCATTGCGAAAAAAGAAAACGGCGGGCTGCGCATGGAGCGGGCGTTCCTTTATGAAGTGCTGGGCAAGACCGAAGCTTCGGTGGAAGATTTGCGCGTGGCGTTCAAGCTGCTGCCGCAGTCGGGCAAGGAATTTCCGGTGGCTGGACGCAAGTTGATGCTGGGCCTGTTGGACCTGGCACAGGCTTCACCGGAAAAGGCGGAGCCGCTGTTTGATGAAGCGGAAAAAGTCGCAGCACCACTCAAGCAACAGGTGCGCGTCTGGCTGGCGCGGGGTCGCTATCACGCTGATCGCGGCGAATCGATCAAGGCGCTGGATCTGTATCTCAAAGCAGCGCAGGACACCAGCGATGCCCTCGTGCTTGTGGATGAAGACGATGGCCGGCGTGAAGCCCGCGCCTCGCTCGCTGCTGGTGCGGAGATTCGCACGCTGGTGACGAAGCTGCCTGACCTGAACGATGAACTGGCTCGTCGCGGTGAAGCAGCACTGAATCCGCATCTGGCTTTGGCTGAACTTGAACGGCGTATGGCAGAACCCGGCGCAGCATTACCGCAGGCGGGCGAGATTCAGAAACTGGAAACAGAACTGGCTGCGCTGAGTAAAGAGAGCAAAGCGGCACAGGCAAAACTGACTGCGTCCGACAAAGAACGAAAGCAGATTGAGTTTCAGATCGGCGTGGAAAAGACCAATCCCACTGGCAAGCTCGAAGCGCTCAGCAAGCAACTGGCTGACCTTAATGCCGCCGCCGAGCCGACTAAGACCGCATCGCTTTCACTCGACAAAGCGATCGATCAGAAGCAGTCGGAAGTCGAAGCCGTTCGCAAGCAACTGGCCAAAGAGCTACTGCAACTGAACGATCTCAAAGCCAATCGCCTGGCTCATGCGGAACGTCTCCTCGCCCTGGGCAATCTTTATGCTGGCTCCAGCGTCGAGCTCAAGGCTCACCTGCTCGCGGCCCGTTACCTCTGGAATGAAGACTGGTTCGAGCGATCCGAAATGGTTCTGCGCGAACTGGCGCTGTCGCCCAATCGCTCTATTGCGGCAGCAGGCAGCGTTGCCCTGGCGCAAGGCTACTCGGTCATGAAGTGGAATCGCCAGTCTTATCAGCAGTGGGCCCGCGTTGCCGCTGATTTCGGCAATGTCGCTGTCGAGCAGGGCGACCGCATGATCAGTGCCGGCGAACTGGCCAGTGCTGCTCTGCGTGCTAAGGATGCACCGGCCAATCCTTCGCAGACGATCATTCGTCAGATGCCCTTGCCCCCTTATGAAAAACTCTGGTCGCAGACCATCAGCGGCTACTACCAACTCGAAACTAATCTCGAAGGCGCTTCGCAATACCTCGAAGACCATCTGCTGATGCTCCACACATCTTCGAGCAAAATCATCTGCAAGAACATCGAGTCCGGCCAGGACCTGTGGCATCTCTCGCTTGCGCGTTCCAATTATTCAGGCTCCTCCACCACCAACGATCGCATCGTTCAGTTCAACAACTACAACTTCCCCAACGGCAACCTGCATCGCCAGGGACACATCGCACTGCTCACTTCGCCTGATCGCGTGATGGCCTTCAGCTTGACCAGCGGCAAGAAGCTTTGGGATGTCGATACGCTGCCCGCGCCCGATCGCGCCAACCGCATGAACTATTACTTCGGCGGCGCCAGCCCGATGTCAGCCGTCGCCATCGGCAGCGGCGTGGTCGTCGAGCATGGGGTGGGCGGCGATCGCAGCGAGACACAGGTCCGCGCACTCGATCTGCACACTGGCAAGGTGCGCTGGATCACCGAATTCAAGAGCGATCAAATCACGGGTCTCAATGCTGCTCACGGTTATGTTTATGTCTTCACCAACAACGGCAGCCAGCTTGTCATCTGCGATGCCGCCACCGGTCAGCGCATGGGTCGCATCAAGTTCGAGAACAGACAGCCACAGAATCCCATCGAGTTCACCGCCAAAGGCCTGCTCGTGGCCACCATGCAGAAGGCCACGTTCTATGAGCTTCCCACCGGCAAAGAGAAGTGGTCCTCCAATCTCACCAATCGCGGCAACACTGTTTTCTCCGGCTACCAGCGCATCGAAAGGCTCGATGACCATCGCGTGGCCATTCTCAACGGCGGGTTGTTCATGCTCGACCTGCGCGATGGCAAGGAAGTGGGCTACGTCTCGGCTGCTGACATGGGCGGCCGCTATGTCAACGACATGGCCATCTCGCCTGATGGCAAAGAAATTCTCGCCATCGGCTACGGCAACCAGAACGAACAAACCATCAGCATCATCGATGCAGTCAATAACAAAGTGAAGTCCAACATCAATCTGGGCCCGCGCATCGGTCAGCAGGTGCAGGCCAGCAAAGTCGCATCGAGCGGCGACCTGTTGCCCGTGCTCATCAACGATCTACCCAAAGACCTGGGCGGCGGCCGCAAGCAGTACACCGGCAAGGCCACCGTCGGCATCTTCCGCAAAGCCGATGGCCAGCGCATCGATATCGACAAGGTAGGCTTCGCTGATGAAGGCAAGTTGACCAATGCCCGCTCACCGGTGGTGCGCGGCGACTACCTGCTCATCACCAATGGCCAGACCGTCACGGCTTACAAGCGATCAGATGGCAGCAAGCCGATGGAGCTGAAACCTTACGACACCTCCAAAGACGAAGACGATGCCAAGAAGGGTTCATCGATCGAAGTGCCCAATGCCCTCCCGCAGATTCTGCCCGGTGTCGGACCAGGCGGCGCTCGCATCATCATCCAAGGCGGCAAGATCGAGATCAACGGTAAGAAGATCGAGCTGAAGAAAAAAGAAGAGGACAAGGACCAGAAGAAGGATGAGAAGGCGGATGAAAAAAAGGATGACAAGAAAGGCGCAGCTGCTGGCGACGGCGGTAAGGCAACTGTGACGATCAAGGCAACCGTAGTCGGCGGCAACGGCCCCGCCATCATCGAAATCGACGGCGACACCATCATCCTCGACGCCATCGGCGAAGCTGTCGAAGAAGCTGCGAATCAGCGGGCGAAGGAAAGCAAAGATGATCAGGAAACCAAAAAAGAAAAGAAGTGACGCCATCGCGTCGCCGAAACTCGACGCATGTTACTTTTCCTATTCCCCTCCCTCTTATGGAGGTGTTAGGGGAGGGTCGAGTGTTCAGTAAAGCTGCATGAAACGCAGCGCCAATGATGATCGAATATCCAACCCTCCCCCAGCCCCTCCCTAAGAGGGAGGGGAGTAAGAGTGAGACCGATTTGTGAGTAAATCCATCCTTCAATTTCTCGGCTTCGATCTGGGCAACATTCCTCCCGATGCTCAGTGGGAGTTTGTCTGGACCAGTGCTGATGCGCTGGGTTCCTGGCGCATCTTCGCCTTCATCGGTGCTCTGCTGCTGATGGGTTGGTTCGTGTTCTACATGTACCGCCGGGAGATGGATTCGTGCCCGATGAAGGCGCGCATTTTTCTCGGTGTCGTTCGTTCGCTTGTGCTGCTGACGCTCGCCATCGTTTTTCTTGGGCCTGCGATTCGCGTCAAGGAAATCAAGATTCGGCAGGATGTGATTCTCGTGCTCATCGATGAATCGCTCTCCATGCTCACACCGGATCGCTATCTCGATGACGATGCTGCTGCCCGTGTCGCAGCGCTCACCGGCAAGACGCTTGATGAAATTCGCGTGCAGCGGCCTAATCGTGCAACGCTCATCAACGACATCCTTCAGCGTGAAGGCGGCAAGTTCATCGCCGATCTCACCAAGCAAGGGAATGTGAAAGTTTCGATGTTCTCCAGCCGTCCCGGCAAGCCACAGGACTTCGCCTACACCGGCGATGACAAAGCGAACGCCGCCGCCAAAGCAGAAGAGGCAAAGAAAAACGCAGCGGCCAAAAACGCGACTAAGGACGCGACCAAGGATGAGAGCAAAGACGCCACGGCCAAGAGCGATGAAGCAGATGAAGAACCTGCTGCGCCCACAACAGTGACGCTGGTCCCTAGCGGTCAGGGCACGAATCTGGCGCTGGCGATTCGCGAAGCGATCAAGAGCTCGCCGGGCAATCCGATCGCTGCGGTGATTGTCATCACCGATGGTCAGAACACGGTGCGCGAAGATGATCCGCTGATGGCGGGCGACTTTGCAGGTGAGCAGAAGGTGCCGATCTTCACCATCGGCGTAGGCGATCCGAGCAAGAAGCGCAACCTGCGCGTCAACATGGCCAAGGCCAATGAGTCGGTGCGCAAGGGCAATCCGTTTCAGGTTGAAGCCGAGATTGAAGCCGAAGGCCTCGACGCCACCACGGTCACTGTGGAACTGGTCGCCCGTGTCATGCCCGGCGGCGGCACCGGCGAAAATGTGTTGCAAACCAAGCAGATCAATCTCGCTGCATCAACTGGCAACGAAGAGAACGCCATCGGCAGCGCGATCGAGCGCACAAGTTTTGAGTTCACGCCGCAGCTTCCCGGGGATTACGAATTTGCGGTGCGCATTCAAAGCGTCAGCCGTGAAAGCGATGAAGAGGACAATCTCTCCAAGCCCGTGCGCGTGAAGGTACGTACCGACAAGGCTCGCATCCTTCTGATTGCCGGCGCGCCAACCTGGGAGTATCGCCCGCTGCTTGGCCTGCTCACGCGCAACAGTGATGTCAATGTTTCAGTCTGGCTTCAGTCGATGGATCTGGACATCAAGCAGGAAGGCAACACCCCGCTGACGCATCTGCCTTCCACTGCTCGCGAACTGTTCGAGTATGACACGATCATCATGTTCGATCCTGATCCGCGCGAGTTTCAACCTTCGTGGATCGAGCTCCTTCGCTCCTTCTTGGGCGAACATGGCGGCGGCCTGCTCTACATGCCCGGCCCCAAGTATGCCACGCAGTTTCTGGGCGGTATCCTCACCCGCAACATTCAGGATTTTCTCCCTGTTCGCTTTGGCGACATGGGCGCACTCGATGTGAAAAGTCTCATCGCCAGTCACACCCGCGAATGGCCGCTGGGCATGGTCCCTGCTGAGATGGATCACCCGATGCTGCGCTTTGATACGACCAATCCCCCGCTCAACGACGCCGTCTGGGCTGCCATGCCCGGCCTCTACTGGAGTTTCCCCAACCTCGGCGCCAAGCCCGCCACGCGAACGCTCCTCGAGCATTCCGATCCATCGCTGCGTATTGGTCGTGATGCGCGTCCGATTCTCGTCAGCGGTCTCTATGGCCCCGGTCGCGTGGCGTACCTCGGGTTCAACGGAACATGGCGCTGGCGTCAGGTCGGTAGTGATTCGGAGTACTACGAAAAGTTCTGGCTCCAGACGATCAACTACCTCATCGCCGGTCGCGATCAGCGCGGCAGCAACCGCGGCTACATCGATCTCATCAAAGACAACTTCCACAAGGGTGATCAGATCAAAGTCGAAGCGCGACTGCTCGATCCTTCATTCGTGCCCATGGAGATTCAGACGGTCGATGGCACGGTCAAGGCAGGCAACGTGGTGTTGCCAGTGCGGTTTGAACGCATGAGCGCGGAGACGCCTGGCATGTATCAGGCGATTATCCCCGCAGTCGAACTGGGCACACATGAGATTTCCATTCAGCTTGAAGGCACCGATCCGGGTAAGCCGATTGCCCCGATCACGCGCCGTTATGAAGTGGGCCTGCCTCGTGTGGAGATGGAAGTGACGCAGCTTAATAAGCAGGTGCTTTCGGAAATTTCGCAGCGATCGCACGAAGGGCAATACTTCGAAGTGGATGAGTGGAACAAGGTCGCCGCTGCGGTGCCCAATCGCAGTCAGACGATCGAAGTGCCACGCAAGCCTTATGAACTGTGGTCCACCGATCGCCTGCTGATTCTGCTGGTCGTTCTGCTCACCATCGAATGGGCAGTGCGCAAGCGATATCGCTTGATGTAAGTGATTGCCCAAAGTTTCAACCTTGAAC
>CAZYQL010000019.1:21383-25447 GCA_964650055.1 uncultured Phycisphaeraceae bacterium
TTGAACTTTGAACTTTGAACTTTGAACTTATTCCCGGATCAATGATGCAACCCAAAGTCTCCTCTCAGGTCTTGTCCAAACTTCACGCGCTGCGCCGCTCCATCAGCGCGTGGCTGCTTGTGCGTGGCGTTGCCATTGTGCTCGCCGCGCTGGTTGTGCTGCTGCTGCTTAGCCTCTGGCTCGACTGGTCGTGGATGCTCGATCGTCCGCAGCGCATCATCTGCATCGTCGTGGCCCTGGCTGTTCTTGCTTATCTCATGTTTCGCCATCTGCTCAAGCCGCTCACGCGCAAGCTCGATGAAGAAACGCTCGCTCTGCATGTGGAAGGCAAACATCGTGAGCTTCGCGAAGGCCTGATCAACGCGCTTCAGTTCTCGAAGATCAAAGACCCCAGCGCGCTGGGCCTTTCGCCACAGATGGTGGAAGCGACGATTGCCTCGGGCAATGAAGCGGCACAGAAAGCTGACTTTCGCGATGTGCTCGATCGTTCCGTTTTTGTGCGCAATGCATGTATCGTGGCCTTCTTCCTGCTCGCGCTGGGGGCACTGGCTGTCGGCGTGGCGAAGAACAAAACTTTGGGCATCTGGTTCAATCGCATGTTCATGCTCGGCGACGATCGCTATCCGCGCAACACGCAGTTTGTATTCAAGACCAATGACAAAGGCGAGTTGCTCCTGCCGCGCGGCGATGACTGGGAAGCTGCTGTGCAGGTGACCGGTGTTGTGCCCCAGTCGGTCTATATTGATTACGCCCCCAACACCGGCGACTCCGTCACGCAGCTCATGGCCCGGCAGGGCGAAGAAAACGCCAACGCAAAAGAAGGCCAGTTCACCGCAAATTTCAAAAACATCATCGAAGAGTTTCGCTTCCGCGTTCGCGGCGGCGACAACCGAATGGATTGGATTCCTGTGCGCCTGGTTGATCGTCCTTCCATCGACAGCTTCGACCTGACACTCGAACACCCGCGCTACACGGCACGTGAGCCGCAGGTCGTCTGGTCGATTCGTCCTGCGGTGATCGCTGCGAGCGGCAACGAGAAGTCGCCGCGCCAAGATGCCAAGGCCGGGTCGAGTTCCATCTCGCCCCTCAAAGGCTCGACCATTCGCTTCACCGCCACCAGCAATAAGCCGCTCCAATCTGCCACGCTCAAGTGGGAAAAGGGCGAGCTGCCGCTGACGATCGAAGAAGCGCAAGGCAAAGATGATGCAGGCAACGCGCGAAAAGTATCGAGCTTCTCGGCAGTCCTTTCGGAGGAGCAACTCACCAGCGCCACCTACGCCATTGACCTGCTCGATACCGAAGGCCTCGAATCCAAACGGCCCACGCGATTCATTGTTCGCCTTCGCGCTGACAAAGACCCGACGGTGCGTGCGCAGCTTCTGGGCATCAGCAGCATGATCGTGACTGATGCTCGCATTCCGATTGAATCGACTTTCCGCGATGACTATGCCGTGACCGCGGCGGCACTGAACTTTCAATTTCGAGGCGAAAGCGAAGAAGCACCCAAAGGCAGCGACAGGATTCCATTCACGGATGTGAAGCTCAATGAACAGGATGTCACCGAGCGCGGGTACACGCATGTCTATCGCTGGGAAGTGGGCGATCTGAAAATGCCGGTGGGTACGAACATGACTTTCCATGTCGATGTGCAGGACAACGACACCATCTCCGGCCCCAAGATCGGCAAGAGCACAGCGTTCTTCGTGCGCGTTGTGACGCCCGAGGATCTGCGTGCGGAGCTGACTCGCCGTGAACAGGAACAGCGCCAGGAATTTGAGCGACTGATCAAGACGCAGGATGACCTGATCGCCGAGACGCGCATCGTTCTCGCCACGGGCGGCACACAGCCACAGCTCTCGGCGGCGCTGAGGCAATCGCTCATGCAATCGCAGAAGCGCCAGAAACTCACCGCCGACCGCTGCAAAGCCATCGGCAAGCAGTACGACAACATTCTGCTCGAAGTGATCAACAACAGGCTTGAAGATGAAGATGGCCCGGTGCGCACAAGGCTTGAGGGCAAAGTGATTCAGCCGCTCTACAACCTGGGTGAGCGCGAAGGCATTGCTGCGACTGACAAGCTTGATGCGGTGCGTAAGGCCAGCGATGGCGCGGCCCGTGAGAAGGCACTCCAGGCAGCACTGGCGCAGCAGATTCAGATGGCGGATCAGATGCGCGAAGTGCTCAAGAACATGGTCCGCTGGTCCAACTATCAGGAAGCGGTCAATCTGCTTTATCAGGTGCTCACCACGCAAGGGCAGGTCAATCGCGAAACCTTCCGCGCTCATCAGGCGCGTCTGCAAGGCATTTTTGGTGAGGGTGATAAGCCTAAGTAATTCGATGAACATTTGAAGACACGCGCAGCGATGACGCTGCGGCTATGAAAGAGAATCGCGCGATGTAAAAAGCATCGCGCTTTTTTTAGCCGCAGCGTCCTCGCTGCGCGTCTGCGATGGGCTACCGTTCTAATCCTTTCCTAACGCATATTCACATTCTTCTCACGATTGCTGCACAAGCGTCTCACGAAAGACTTCTAACTTTAAGTCTGCACTGATTGCAGTGCCCGCTCTTCGCATGTCGGGCGATGGCGGCCAGGGACAGTTGTTAGTGAAACCTCTTTTCAGGAGACTCATGATGATTAAGGTTCCCGCGTGGATGGCAGCAGGTGCGATGTGCGGTTTGACCGCTGTTGCAACCGCAGAGACGGCCAACGAAGCTCAGCTTCGCGCCAAGGTCGAGCAGTTGGAAAATCGCCTGTCGCAAGTCGAAGGCAAGAGCAACGAGAACTGGCTCAATGAACGCCGGGCTGAAGAAGTCAAGGCGCTCATTCAGGAAGTGCTCGCCGATGCGGACACCCGCGCCAGTCTGATGGCTGACGGCATGACCGCTGGTCACGATGGCAAGTTCTTCATCGCCTCAGCTGATGGCAAGTTCCGCATGGACATCGGCGGTCAGCTCCAGTTCCGTTATATCTTCAACTTCGAGAACGATGATGACGACAAGAGCGACGATGGCTTCCAGGCTCGCCGTACGAAGCTGAGCGTGGGTGGTCACATCACCGCTGGCCCCAAGTGGAACTACAAGCTGGTGCTTGCTGGCGAGCGCGATGACGGCACGATCCTCGTCGAAGACATTGAGATCGGCACCAAGATCACGGACAACCTCAACGTGAAGTTCGGTAAGTTCAAGCTGCCGTTCCTCCGCGAAGAACTCAACAGCTCCTCGAAGCTGCTGACCGTCGAGCGTGGTCCTTCAACCGAATTTTTCACACTCGATCGCGCCGAGCAGTTTCAGCTTGGCGTTGACATGGACATGATCCGCATCCTCGCTTCGATCAGCGATGGCTCGGACAGCGAGTTCACCGAAATCGGTGCAGATGCGGTGGAGATTGCTCTGACCGGTCGCATCGATCTCAAGCTCGCGGGTGACTGGAAGCAGTGGGATGACGTCTCCGCGTGGAGCGGCGAAGCATTCGCAGCCTTCATCGGCGCGGCGGTTCACTTCGAAGCTGGCGACGGCCGCAACGGCGGCGACGCCAACTACTTGGCTTGGACCATTGATGCCTCCATCGAGACCAACGGCTTCGGTCTGATGGCAGCCATCACCGGCGGCCACACCGACAACGACTCAGGCGTGGGCGATCGCGACATGATCGGCTTCCTCGTGCAGGCTGGCTACATGGTCATCCCCGACACCCTCGAACCCTTCGTCCGCTTCGACTGGATCGATGGCGATGTCGCTGGCCAGGATGAAGCCATGTTCGTCACCGTCGGTGCCAACTACTACTTCAAGAAGCACAACGCCAAGTTCACCGCCGACGTCCTCTTCTGGCTCGATGGCGATGATCCGACCGGCAACCCCTTTGGCAACAGCGAAGTCGGCTCCGGCTTGGGCTTCACCGGCGACACGCAGGCCAAGGACAGCTTCCTGATCCGTCTCCAGTTCCAGCTCCTGTTCTAAAAAAGCATCTCCCCTCGATGCTCGAATGAGACAGCTTAATGGACCGTCTCACGGGCGAACCGGTGGAAACACCGGCTCGCCCTTTTGGTACAGGAGACAGGGGACAG
>CAZYQL010000019.1:25547-32374 GCA_964650055.1 uncultured Phycisphaeraceae bacterium
GACAGAAAACAGGGGACAGTAAGCGTGCCGTTTCCTGATTGCTCAATATTACTGGATCATCGTCTCCTGCCCCCTGTCTCCTGTTCCCTGTTCCCTGCCCACTGTCCCCGTTCCTCCTGCAAAGGTACATTGCACATGACAATCCTCGAAACCCGATCCACAGGACTCGCCATGAAAGCGATGAAACGAGAAATCGCCCGGCCAACCAAGGCCCATCTGCTCATCGTCGAAGATGAAGAAGACCTGCGCGAGCTGCTGGTCTATAACCTGGCGCGCGATGGCTTTCGCATCACAGCGGTTGAGTCGGGTGAACAGGCGATTCTCAAAGCGCAGAAAGATCTGCCTGATCTGGTGGTGCTCGATCTGATGCTGCCGGGCATGGATGGATTGGAAGTTTGCAAATCGCTCAAGAATCAGAAAGAGACCGCGCACATTCCGGTGGTGATGCTCACCGCTAAGGGCGAAGAGTCGGACATTGTGACGGGGCTGGAACTGGGCTCGGATGATTACATCACCAAGCCGTTTAGCCCGCGTGTGCTCTTGGCGCGTATCAAGGCGGTGCTTCGCCGCAAGCAGGATGATGCTGATCCCGCCAAGGAAGATGGAGCCATCGAAGTCAATGGCATGATCATCAGCCCCAGTCGCCACGAGGTGCGCATCGGCGAAGAGCGCATTGATCTGACGGCCACCGAGTTTAAGCTGCTGATGCTGCTGGCGCGTCGTCCGGGGCGCGTGTTCACGAGGCAGCAGATCATCGAGAACGTACACGGCGGCATGTCCGCGGTGACGGATCGTTCGGTCGATGTGCAGATTGTGACGCTTCGCCGAAAGCTCGGCACGCGCGGGGAAGATATTGAAACAGTGCGCGGCGTGGGCTACCGGTTTAAGGATTGAGGATCGCAAGTGAAAATAGAGCGTCTCGTGCCACACAATGAAACTGAAGGCATCGCACCACCGCTGATCGGTGGTGTTTCTATTTAGGGAAATCCGTAGGGTGCGGCGCCAGCAATAGCATTAGTAAATCTAATGGTCTATAACATTGACATTAGCACGGATAATGATAAGATTCAGATCTCATGTTCATGCTCCGTCTGTATTGCGATGTCGCGAGTCTGCGCAGCTTCTCCGCTGCGGCGGCCAAGCATGACATCACCCAATCAGCGGCGAGCCAGCGCATCGGGCAGCTTGAAAAGCAGTTGGGTGTGACGCTCATCGACCGCTCCACTCGGCCGGCGAGTCTGACCCCGGCTGGGGAGATTTTCTACACCGAAGCCCGCGAACTGATTCAGCGATATGACCGCCTGACTCAGCGACTGGCGAGCATGGCCAGCAATAGCGGGGTTGATCGCGATTTGCGCGGCGAAGTGGTGGTTGATGCGATTTATTCAGCGGGCATCGACCTGCTCAATCATCTGAAGGATGAGTTCGAATCGACTCGGCCACGCGTGACGGTCACCATCGATTACAAGCGACCGGAAGAAGTGTATGATGCGGTGTCCCACCAGCGGTGCGATCTGGGCATCCTTTCCTATCCGCAGCGGTGGCGCGATGTTGAAGTGATTCCGCTGCGAGATGAGCGTATGTGTGTGGCTTGTGCACCGGGTCATCCGCTGGCTTCGCGGAAGTCGGTACAGGCATCGCAACTGAGCAACTGGGAGATGGCGACGTTCGAGGCGGAATTGCCTGCGGGCAGGGCGATACGCAAGTATCTGCGCGAGCAGGATGCGGAGCCGACGATCGTCAGTGTGTTTGACAATATTGACACGATCAAGGCGGCCATCGAAGTGACAGAGCAGATTGCAATTCTGCCGCGTCGCACGATGAAGCGCGAAATCGAAGCGGGCACGCTGCGGGCGATCACGTTGGAGCCGAAGCTCGTTCGGCCGATGGGCATTATCCTGCCCAAGCGCACGCGAGCCTCAGGCACGCTTTCACCAGCCGCCCAGGCCTTTGTGGACTATCTCCTAGAGCACGCCGGCCCGGAAGCCGAGGCGTCCATCAGCGAAAAGGAATCGATAGGAGCCAGATAAGATGGACGGGACTATTACTTATTAAATATTACTTAATACTTATTGGCTATATCGGATAAAGGCCGCAGCAACAAAGCCAGTTTCTCCAATAGCTGTTAAGTAATAAGTATTAAGTAATAAATAATCGCCTTGCTGCCTTGCTGCCTTGCTGCCTTTTTGTATGTATTGCAATTGCCGCGTATCGGAGTCTCTTATATGCACAACATCCAACACGATCCTTTCACTGATCCGATGCTTCGCCCCGGCAAGCACGGTCTGTATGACCCGGCCAACGAAAAGGAAAACTGCGGCGTGGGTTTTGTCGCCCATGTCAAAGGTCAGCGCTCGCACCAGATCGTGCTCGATGCGCTGCAAGTCCTCATCGCCATGGATCACCGCGGCGCGTGTGGCTGCGAATCCAACACCGGCGATGGCGCAGGCATCCTCACCGCGCTGCCGCATGAGTTTCTCGCTAAGGTCGCCAGGAACGAACTCAAGGCTGAGTTGCCTGCCCCCGGCAAATTCGCGGCGGGCATCGTGTTCCTTCCGCAGATCGAAGCCGATCGCAACAAGTGCAAAGAGATCATCGCTGCCGCCGTCGCAAAGCAGAAGCAGAAGCTTGTGGGCTGGCGCAAGGTGCCCGTTGATTCTGCGAAAGCGGACATCGGCCCGGCTGCAAAAAAATCCGAGCCCGTCAGCGAGATGCTCATCATCGCCGCCGGTGACGGCTTTGAAGGCGATGCCTTCGAGCGCCAGCTTTACATCATCCGCAAGACCGCGACCAGCCAGATTCACGCCGACACAACCCTCAAGCAGGGCAAGGCGTTTTACGTCTGCTCGCTCTCGACGAAGGTCATCATTTACAAAGGCATGCTGACCCCCGCGCAGGTGCAGCTTTATTTCGCCGACTTGTCCGATCCTGATTTCACCAGCCATCTGGCGATGGTGCACTCTCGTTTTTCGACGAACACTTTCCCTTCGTGGGATCGCGCTCAGCCGATGCGCTTCATGAGCCACAACGGCGAGATCAACACCCTGCGCGGCAACATCAACTGGATGAAGGCCCGCGAAGGCGTGGTCGATACCGATGCCTTTGGTGATGATCTCAAGTCGCTCTTCCCCATCTGCGATGCAACCACCAGTGACTCGGGCTGCTTCGATAACGTGCTCGAATTCCTGCTCATGTCCGGCCGAACTTTGCAGGAAGGCGTGATGATGATGGTGCCCGAGGCCTGGCAGAACCACGACTCGATGCACGATGAGAAGCGCGCGTTCTACGAATACAACTCGGCGATGATGGAGCCATGGGACGGCCCGGCGTCGATCGTCTTCACCGATGGCCACTACATCGGCGCGGTGCTCGATCGCAACGGCCTGCGTCCTTCGCGCTACTACCTGACCAAAGACGACCGCGTCATCATGGCCAGCGAAGTGGGGGTGCTGCCAGTCGATCCGAAGATCGTCAAGGAAAAAGGTCGGCTGCAACCTGGCCGCTGCTTCCTCATCGACTTCGCTCAAGGTCGCCTCGTTCCCGATGATGAACTCAAATCGCAGGTCGCCAAAGCGCGGCCATACGCGCAGTGGCTCAAGGATCAGCGCATCACGCTTGATGAACTCGATGCCGCCAAGGAATCGCATGGTTTTGAGCCTGAAACCGTGCTCAATCGCATGCAGGCGTTTGGGTACACCGTCGAAACGATGCACTTCATGCTCGCTCCGATGGTGCATGAGAATCGCGATCCTGTGGGCTCGATGGGCAATGATTCTGCGCTGGCGTGTCTGAGCGATCAGCCGCGCATGTTGACGGATTATTTCAAGCAGCTATTCGCGCAGGTGACCAATCCGCCGATCGATTCGATCCGCGAAGAAGTCATCATGTCGCTCGAATGTTACATCGGGCCTGAAGGCAATCTGCTCACCACCACTGAGCAGCAGGCTCATCGTCTGCTGGTGCCGCACCCGATCCTTACCAATGAGGAACTGTCGGCGATCAAGCACATGAATCATCGCGGCTGGAAGACCAAGACCATCGACATCACCTGGCCCAAGAGCGAAGGCACTACAGGCATGAGTAAGGCGCTGGCCCGCATCTGCGATGAAGCAGAAAAGGCCATCGACGAAGGCTATTCCATCGTGGTGCTTTCTGATCGCGCCATCAGCGCGGATCGCGTGCCTGTCAGTTCGCTCCTGGCCTGCGGTGCGGTGCATCATCATTTGATTGGTCAGTCCAAGCGCACACGACTGGGCATCGTGCTCGAATCCGGCGAAGCGCGTGAGGTGCATCACCACTGCCTTCTCACCGGCTACGGCGCCGATGCGATCAATCCTTATCTCGCCTTCGAATCACTCTGGAAAGTTCGCGCTGATGGCATGCTCAGTGACGAGTTTGAGAGTGATGACGATGTTGTTTACGCCTACCGAAAAGCGTGCGCCAAAGGCATGCTCAAGGTCATGGCCAAGATGGGCATCTCCACGCTCCAGTCTTACAAAGGCGCTCAGATTTTTGAAGCGGTGGGCCTCAACGAGGATGTCATCGCTCGCTCCTTCGTCGGCACCGCCAGCCGTATTAAGGGCGTGAACCTCGATGTTCTTGCTGAGGAATCGATGCGCCGTCACGCCATCGGCTTCCCCGCGCGAAAGACCGAGTTGCTGCCCGTGCTGCCCAACCCCGGTGATTTCCACTGGCGCGCCGATGGCGAACGCCACATGTGGGATCCGCAGTCGATTTCTGATTTGCAGATGGCAGCGCGTGGTAACAGCCGTGAGGCTTATGCACGATTCTCCAAGCACATCAATGAAGACACGAAGGTGCGCTGCGCCCTTCGCGGCCTGCTCAAGTTCAAGGACGGCGGCAACCACGGCCCGATCAACATTGATGAAGTCGAGCCCACCGCCAATATCGTCAAGCGCTTCGTCACCGGTGCGATGAGCTTCGGCTCCATCTCCGCCGAGTCGCACGAGACTCTCGCCGTCGCCATGAACCGCATCGGCGGCAAGAGCAACACCGGCGAAGGCGGCGAAGACCCCGAGCGCTTCACCCCGCTGCCCAACGGCGACTCCAAGCGCTCCGCCATTAAGCAGATCGCATCGGGCCGCTTTGGTGTCACCATCTGGTACCTCGCTAACGCGGATGAACTTCAAATCAAAATCGCCCAAGGTGCCAAGCCCGGCGAAGGCGGTGAACTGCCCGGCAAGAAGGTCGATCAGACCATCGCTCGCATTCGCTACTCCACGCCTGGCGTCGGCCTGATTTCGCCGCCGCCGCATCATGACATTTACTCCATCGAGGATCTGGCGCAGCTGATTCACGATTTGAAAAATGCGAATCCCTCCGCGCGCATCAGCGTCAAACTGGTGAGCGAAGTCGGCGTCGGCACGATTGCCGCGGGTGTATCCAAGGCACATGCCGATCACATCGTCATCGCTGGCGATACCGGTGGCACCGGCGCTTCACCGCTGACGAGCATCAAGCATGCCGGCTTGCCTTGGGAACTGGGCATCGCCGAAACGCATCAGACGCTGGTGATGAACGATCTGCGCAGCCGTGTTGTTTTGCAGACCGATGGTCAGATCAAGACCGGCCGCGATGTCGTCATCGCCTTCCTGCTCGGTGCTGAGGAAATCGGTTTCGCCACCGCGCCGCTGATCACGCTGGGCTGCATCATGATGCGCAAGTGTCACCTGAACACGTGTCCCGTCGGCATCGCGACGCAGGACCCGGTGCTGCGCAAGAAGTTCAACGGCAAGCCTGAGCATGTGATCAACTATCTGTTCATGGTGGCTGAGGAATGCCGTGAAATCATGGCGGATTTGGGCTTCCGCACGATCAACGACATGATCGGCCGCGTCGATTGCCTGGAGACCGATGCCGCCATCAATCACTGGAAGGCCAAGGGCATTGACCTGTCGCCGATGCTCGCCCCCGCAGTCAAGCCGCACAAGCGAGTCGGTGTTTACTGCACTCGCAAGCAGGACCATGGCTTGGAACTGGCGCTGGATAACACGACCCTGCTCGCGCTTTGCAGGCCGGCGATCGAGCGCGGCGAAAAAGTTCGCGCGGAACTGCCGATCATCAATACGAACCGCGTCGTGGGCACGATCCTGTCGCACACGGTTGCCAAGCGATGGGGTGAAAAGTGTCTGCCCGAAGACACGATTCATCTGAAGTTCAAAGGCTCCGCGGGCCAGAGCTTTGGCGCGTTCCTCGCAAGAGGGATAACGCTCGATCTCGAAGGCGATGCGAACGATTACGTGGGCAAGGGGCTCAGTGGCGGCCGTATTCAGATTTATCCGCCACGCGAATCGACCTTCGTTCCCGAAGAAAACATCATCGTCGGCAACGTCTGTCTCTATGGCGCGACCGGCGGGCAGGCGTTTTTCCGAGGCAAGGCGGCTGAACGTTTCTGCGTGCGAAACAGCGGAGCGTATGCCGTCGTCGAAGGCGTCGGCGACCACGGCCTCGAGTACATGACCGGCGGCCGTGCCGTCATCCTCGGTGCGACCGGCCGCAACTTCGCCGCAGGCATGTCAGGCGGCATCGCCTATGTCTGGGACAAAGCTGGCGACTTCCTCACCAAGTGCAACCTGGGCACCGTCGAACTCGAACCCGTCGAGAGCGACGAAGATGTGGCGGAGCTATTGCAGATGATCGAAGATCATCAGACCTACACCGGCTCGACCGTCGCGCAGTACATCCTCGACCACTGGCCCACAATTTTGAGCCAGTTCAAGAAAGTGATGCCGACCGATTACAAGCGCGTGCTGATGGAACGCCTCAAGCACGATGAAGAGGTCGAGGCGGATATTCACTGAGAAGCA
>CAZYQL010000019.1:32474-36331 GCA_964650055.1 uncultured Phycisphaeraceae bacterium
GGTCAGGAATGATGCAGCAAAAAAGCCCACCCACTCCTGTGGGTGGGTTAGTTCAAAGACAAGATCGCAGCATTGCAATGAGGTGATTAAATGAAGCCGACTCATGACGACATCGACGACACCACACGCCAGCAATGGATCGCTGAATTCGAAGCGGCTGCAAGCCGGTCACTGCGGACACGTATGAAATACGCATTCATTAAAACCTACAAACCCGTGCTCGACGATGCCCCTTATCGCACGTTCGACACCATGGAGGACTATCGACGCTGGTGCGAATCGGCACTGCCGTCATGGCTTGGATATGGCCGCGTTTGAATACCGACAAGCCGAGGAAATTCGCGAGACGTTCGCTGCATGCGGCGTACGCTATTTGTTCATTGGTAAATCGGGCGCGATTCTGCTCGGCTTCCCGGATACCACACAGGATGCCGATCTGTATGTTGAAAAAAATGCAGACAACGGGCAGGCCATCGTCACTGCATTGCGTCAATTGGGTTTCACCATCAGCGACAGTCAAGCAGCAGAAATTCGAGGCAAAGACTTCGTGCAGATTAAGAATGGCCCATTCGATCTCGATCTGATCTTCGCTCCTGACGGGATCGAAAAATTCGACGATGCCTGGCAGCGAAGAATCGATGTCGAAGGATTTCCGGTATGTCATCCCGATGACATCATCGCCAGCAAGGAAGCAGCGAATCGACAGAAAGACATCGAGTCTTTACCCAGGCTCAAGGCGTTTCGAGATTACTGGAAATCGCACCACTGACAGTTTCATTTTGTGTTTCGGTTTTCAATCGTGATTTGATCTTTGTTATTTGAATTTTTCACCGAAGGTGACTCATGGGCAAGCCCACCGGATTTAAAGAATACCCCCGCCGCGCTGTTCCCTACCGCGATGTTGTTGTTCGCATCAGCGACTACCACGAGATTTTCTCGGCTCCAAATGAAGAGCAGCTTCGCAAGCAGGGCGCGCGTTGTATGGACTGTGGCGTGCCGTTCTGTCAGTCGAACTCCGGCTGCCCGATCGACAATCTGATTCCCGAGTGGAATGATCTGGTCTATCAAGGCCGGTGGAAGGAAGCGATCGATCGGCTGCACAAGACGAATAATTTTCCGGAATTCACCGGCCGCGTCTGTCCCGCGCCTTGCGAAGGCGCTTGTGTGCTGGGCATCATCGAGCCGCCGGTGACGATCAAGAATATTGAGAACGCGATCGTCGATCGCGCCTTCACCGAGGGTTGGATCAAGCCGCAGCCACCTGAGAGCCGCACGGGCAAGAAAGTCGCCATCATCGGTTCCGGTCCTGCCGGTCTTGCTGCGGCGGCGCAGCTCAATAAGGCAGGCCATCTCGTCACCGTTTATGAACGTGCCGATCGCATTGGCGGACTTCTCATGTACGGCATCCCCAACATGAAGCTCGACAAAGGCACGGTGCAGCGCCGCATCGATCTGCTCAAAGCCGAAGGCATCGCCTTCATCACAAATGCTCACGTCGGCGCACCCAAGGGTGACAACGGTTTTGTCGAAGCGCAGTCCGGCCTGCCTGCGCAGGCGAAGTATGTCGATCCGCAGCAGCTCATGAATGATTTCGATGCGGTGCTGCTGGCGACCGGTGCGACCAAGCCTCGCGATCTGCCGATCCCCGGCCGCGAGCTTAAGGGCATCCACTTCGCCATGGAGTTTCTCTCCGCCAACACCAAGAGCCTGCTCGACTCGAATCTCGCCGATGAAAAACACATCAGCGCCAAGGGCAAAGATGTCATCGTCATCGGCGGCGGCGACACCGGCGCGGACTGCATCGCCACCAGCCTTCGGCATGGCTGCACCAGCATGGTCAACTTCGAACTGCTGCCCAAGCCGCCCAAGGAACGCGCCAATGACAACCCCTGGCCGCAGTGGCCTCGCATCTTCCGCGTTGACTATTCGCACGATGAGACGACCAAGAAATTCGGCAAGGACCCGCGCGAATACTGCATCAGCGCCAAGCGATTCATCGGCGATGCTGCAGGCAACGTCATCGGCGTCGAGACCGTGCAGGTCAAGTGGGACAAGGATGCCCGCGGCCAGTTCAAGATGTCCGAAGTGCCGCTCACCGAGAAGGCCTACAAAGCGGATCGCATTTTCCTCTCCATGGGTTTCCTCGGGCCTGAACAGGCCATCAGCGATGTGCTGGGCATGGCCTACGATCCGCGTGGTAACTATAAAGCTGACCACGGCAAGTATGTGACCAACGTGGACAAGGTCTTCGCTGCTGGCGACTGCCGCCGTGGCCAGTCGCTGGTCGTCTGGGCGATCAACGAAGGCCGAGGCGCCGCCCGCGCGATCGATCAGTACCTGATGGGCGAAAGCAATCTGCCCGCACCGGATGTGAGCCTGGGTATGGCGACGGTGTGAGGTGACTTGCGATTTGATTGGACGAACTCAATCCCCCGCAAGCCCCAGCATCGAGGCGATGTAGCGGATGGAATTGCGCAGCGGCCGACGCGGAACCTCGTCAGCATTGTGGTGCAGAACGACCAGTGTCTGATCATCCATCGCAGGCTCGCCGCCACGATAATCCGTCAGTCGATCGAGCAGCGATCGCCCAAGCACCGGCGGGGCGGCGATGGGCAACTCGCGCACCAACTCCAACAAGCCCGCTTCCCCAATCAGCCTGCCATCGGCTGCGCTCTTCGCTTCCGTCAGCGAATCGGTATAGACCAGCACGAGATCATCAGGCGACAAACGCACTGCAAACTGCTGATAGTTTGTGCCTTCAATCACGCCCAGCGGCAGGTTGTAAGGCATCTTGTTTTGATGTTCGCCGTCCTCCTGAAGCATGTGATCAAGCAGTTGCCACTTCTTTTCACTGGCATCAAACCAGAGCGGACGCGGATGGCCGGCGTTGCAGACAATCAGGTGATCCGTCGGTGCAAAATAGCTCAGCATCACCGCTGTAGCGAAGATGCCCGTGTCTGTTGTTGCGCTGAATTCTTCGTTGAGTACCTGCGCGAAGCCGGTCTGATCGAGATGATTGATGTGCTTTCGCATCAGCTTGCGAAGCGTCGTGGCCAGCCCGCTCACTGCGTTGCCATGTCCGCTGACATCAGCAACAGCGAAGCGCGAGACGCGCCCGGTGAAGCAACTGGAGATGTAGTGAATATCGCCGCCTTGCGCATCGCCCGCATACGGCTCACTAAAAACCCACGCATCAATGCCCGGCAGCTTGAGCTGCGTCTGCACCGCTTCCGTTCCGCCCCAGACTTCCAGGCAGCGAATTTCGTGTTGCGCCTCAGTCGTGTTCATCACATCATCGTAGCCCACCGGCGGTATATCACAGCGCGTGATATCATGAATTTCTCTATTGGGGCCTCGCATGTTTGCCAAAATCATCTACTTCCCGCTCCTCACCGTCGTCATCGTCATTGGATTGCTTGCGCTGCGCCGTGTCGTCAGCGGCAATCTCAGATCAGATGGCAATCGGCGAATGTTCAAGCTGCTGCTCGTGGCCATCGCGCTGGCGGCGAGCAGTCTCTACCTCATGTTCGGCGTCGATGAGCCTTGGGCACCTTGGGCAGCGGTCGGCGTGGTGTCCGTTGTTATGTTGCCGCTGCTGACGCCTGTTGGCCTGATAGTGATAGCGATGATGATCGCCAAACTCAGAGGCAAGCCGATACGTTGGAACTGATGCGCTGTTGCCCAACGCGCGGCGACAACTCCGCGGCAATAAAAGAAGCTTGTGCAACAATCGTAGCCGCAGCGTCCTCGCTGCGCGTTCCATCATCTCTCTCATTGCTGTGCCTGTTCGCCATGCGGCCCATCCGCCATTACCATGCGCGTTTCAATTCCGTGCTGAAACCCCGCAGAAAACGCTA
>CAZYQL010000020.1:0-7306 GCA_964650055.1 uncultured Phycisphaeraceae bacterium
GGACGACGTACCGATTCATCGTGGACGAGTGGACGTTGTTCTACAATGGGAATGACCAATTCACGAAAGTTGCATCCGGTGCTGGCGATGAGTTTGAGGTCTATAATGAAGAAGCTATGGGTTGGCTGCTAAACGTCGCACAAGGAGACATGCCATGAAGACGAACAAGATCACTAATGATGTGCGAAAGCGTGCAGACGAGATGCAGCGCATCGGACAGCGCGCTATTGAAAAAGCCAGAGAAGAAAACCGCAAACTCGGCATACCGAACGTAAATTCGCGCAACGGAACGTTGACCTACGAACTTCCCGATGGCACGATCACTTCTGAAAGTCCGTTTGAAAAAGATGGCGGGAAGGCGTGATGCGCGGACACGCTTCGTTCGCCAAGGCGAACGGCAAAATAGAATCACAAACCCAGTTCACATTTCACTTCGATGAATGCATTCATTGCGAAGTCGATGTCCTCTTCGCTGTGGGCAGCCGAGATCTGCACGCGGATGCGGGCTTTGCCTTGCGGGACGACGGGGTAAGAAAAGCCGATGACGTACACGCCTTTTTGCAGCATGGCGTCGGCGAATTTTGCAGCGAGGGCAGCATCGCCGAGCATGATGGGAACGATGGGGTGCTCGCCGGGGGCGATGTTGAAGCCGGCTTTGGTCATGCCTTGGCGGAAACGTTTGGTGAGGCTTTCTAGTTTGTCGCGGCGCTCGGTGGAACTTGTGAGAAGTTCCAAAGTTTTAAGTGTGGCACCGGCAATGGCGGGTGCGAGAGTGTTCGAGAAGAGATAGGGACGTGAGCGCTGGCGCAGCAGCTCGATGATTTCCTTGCGGCCGCTGGTGTAGCCGCCTGATGCGCCGCCCAGCGCTTTGCCCATGGTGCCGGTGATGATGTCGATGCGGCCCATGACGTGGTGATGTTCGTGGGTGCCGCGACCTGTTTTGCCCATGAAGCCGACGGCATGGGAATCATCGACCATCACAAGAGCGTCGTATTTGTCAGCGAGATCGCAGATCGCGGGGAGGTTGGCGATGGTGCCATCCATGGAAAAGACGCCATCGGTGGCGATCATTTTGAAGCGGGCCTTCTTTTCGTCAGCTTCTTTTAGCCGGGCTTCGAGTTCCGCCATGTCATTGTTCTTGTAGCGGTATCGCTGGGCTTTACAGAGGCGAACGCCATCGATGATAGAAGCGTGATTGAGTTCATCGGAAATGATCGCGTCCTCAGCGGCGAGCAAAGTTTCGAAGAGGCCGCCGTTGGCATCGAAGCAGGAGGAGTAGAGGATGGTGTCTTGGGTACCGAGAAACTCGCTGATTTTCTTTTCGAGTTGGGTGTGAAGCTCTTGCGTGCCGCAGATGAAACGGACGGAGGCCAAGCCGTAGCCCCACCGGTCAATCGCTTCGTGCGCGGCCTTGATCACTTCAGGATGATCCGCCAGGCCCAGGTAATTGTTGGCACACATATTGAGCACGGTCTTGCCGGCCCCGGAAGCAGGCACATCGATGTGCGCCCGCTGCGGCGAGGTGATGATGCGCTCGCGCTTGTAGGTGCCTGCGGTGCGGATGGCGTCGAGTTGGTTATTCAGGTGATTGCGAAAGTCTTCGTACATGAACGTGATCTCAAATCGTGTTAACTATTCCATACTCCGTTCGCCAAGGCGAACGGCTAATTACTCTGCACTTTCACATCACTCCTTGAGCACCATGTCAATGCACATCACCGCCGCGAGGATCAGTTGTCTTGCCGGGTGATCAGCGGGTAGCGACTCGGAGATGCTCAGCACGTAATTGTCAGCCGAGGTGAACATCTCCTTCGCGAGACCATTCCACTTCTTGGCGACGTGGCCTAGTTCCTCTTCACCAGCGAGGAAGGAAAAATCCCAGCTCGTCCACTTGCCCTTGAGCATGCAGACTTCCTTGTCTTCATCATCGAGCACCGCGAACTTGCCGCCTAGTGAAAAGAGCTTTTGTTTGAAGGAGCCGATGAGCGTTTCGTTTTCATCGAAGACGCTCACCTTCGAAAGCCACAGCGAGATGCCGCGCTTGATGCGAACGATCGGCTGCCCATCGGGCGTGGTGATCTCGACATTGAACGGCGTCATCCGCTTGTAATCCGTGAACCGCAGCAGCTTCGTGAAGAAGCCGAGCTTGAGCTCGCGGCAATGCATGATGATTTCCTGCGTGTCAGGATCGAGAATGTCAAAGTTGTTGGCCGCCTTGAACATGCCCACGTGCTCTTTGACGAGGTAGAGATTTTTTTGCAGAAGCGGATGCATGGGGCGACTCCGGAGAAGTGGAACGGGATGAGCGCTTGCTCAGAAATTCACCGGGCCGACACGGCCCGGCTCGCTTGCGCTCGCTCAACCTTCGCTCCAGGTCAGCACCACTTTACCGCTTTGTCCGCTGAGCATCGCGTCAAAGCCTTTCTGAAAATCGGTGTAGTTGTAGCGATGCGTAATCACCGGCGAAATGTTCAGCCCGCTCTCAAGCATCACCGTCATCTTGTACCAGGTCTCGTACATCTCTCTGCCATAGATGCCTTTGATCGTGAGCATGTTGAAGACGACCAGATTCCAGTCGATGGCCATTTCTTTTTCGGGGATGCCGAGCATGGAAATTTTTCCGCCGTGACACATGCTAGCCAGCATGTCGCGGAAGGCGTGTTCGTTGCCTGACATTTCGAGGCCGACGTCAAAGCCTTCGCTCATGTTCAGTTGCTTTTGCACATCGGCGAGTTTGGTGGTGCGGACATCGACGGCGACAGTCGCGCCCATTTTCTTCGCCAGTTCCAGGCGATACGGATTCACATCGGTGATGACCACGTGGCGTGCCCCTGCATGTTTGCAAATCGCCACTGCCATGAGGCCGATGGGGCCAGCGCCGGTAATGAGCACATCTTCACCGAGCAGATCAAACTGAAGCGCGGTGTGGACGGCATTGCCATAAGGATCAAAGATTGAAGCGACATCGCGATCGATTTTCGGATCGTGTTCCCAGACATTGGACATGGGCAGCGAAACATATTCCGCAAACGCGCCAGGCCGATTGACGCCCACGCCTTTGGTGTGCGCGCACAGGTGGCGACGACCGGCCATGCAGTTGCGACAGAAGCCACAGACGACGTGGCCTTCGCCGCTGACGATCATGCCGGGGGTGAAGTCGTGGACGTTGCTGCCGATGGCTTCGATGACGCCGACGAACTCGTGGCCGACGACCATGGGCACGGGGATGGTTTTCTGTGCCCAGGCATCCCATTTATAGATGTGGACATCGGTGCCGCAGATGCCGGTGCGCAGGACTTTGATGAGGACATCGTTGATGCCGCAGTCGGGCATCGGAACCTCTTGGAGCCAGAGGCCGGGTTTGGATTCTTTTTTGACGAGCGCTTTCATGGAGGGAATTCGCTTTATTTCAGGAGGGATAGCAAGTGTACCTCAGTGGAAGGCGGTTGACGAATAAGAGAAAAGTAGTGGCATATGGGGAGCGTCGAGGCTTTTTTGGTAACCGGATTTTGTCTACCCACGGGTTTTTCATTTGTGTCTATCATCGTAACTCGTTTTAAATAATGGGATTAACTCGTGTCTACGGGTAAACGAGTAGACGTCTATCTTCCTACCATCGACGGTAGAAATGATCGAGCCAGTCAAGCAGAGCAAGCCAGTCAAACCAAGCATAGTTTAGCATGTATTGAACGATATATCAAGAGTAAAATTATTGACGAATATGCCGTACGGTGCCGCTATACGCGGGGAAGTCCAAACTTCATTCAAATGCAGTGCCCTCCCCTAACGCCTCCCCAAGGGAGGGGGATCGGAGACGGCCACGTGCGATCGACCTGTCAGCTTCACATCTCCGCTTCGTCTAACGAGCGATCCCGGCTACACTAGAAACAACCCACGTCCGGGGGCCCGGGGCAGGAAAACGCTCTCAAGGATGACATCCCGCGGCCGACAGCCGTCATTATGGCTAAGAGACCCAACACTATATCCACCGCAAGGCCCGGCTTCGTGCCGCCGCATGCTGGTTCAAACTCTGGTGCATCATCGCCTGCCTCACCCCGGCAGCCTTTGGCATCGACCAGTACGCAGGCGATCCCTTCGCGCTCCATCGCCGATCCGCCTCGCCGCCATGATGGCGTCATCTCCTGGCTGATCATGCTCGCCTGCATGCTGGCTGCTGCGCCTGCCGTGCTCATCGATCTCTACCGCCCCGAAGTCACCGATGCGGGCGAAGCCCAAGCGCTGGCCACTTCCATTCATTCCTGGACGCGCACCAACAGTCCCAAGGCGGCTGGTGAAACGTTTATCGAATCGCTCATCCCCCACTACAACGGCAAGCGCCAGTGGCGCGAGACGCCGGGCATCACCTGGTCGCAGATGCTCGCCTTCCAACTCATCGCCAGCAAACCTGTCCAGACCATGACCACCCAGGCCAGTGTGGACAGCAACGGCAACCTCGCGCTGCCACCGCCTCATAGTTCCATCCATGCCCCCGGCCTCGTTCCCGCGCAGGTGCAATCCGCGATTCGCTTGCAGGCACAGACCGATCTGAAATACATCGATGTCAAAGTCAAAGCGACTGTCAAGAAAAATAACGGCGACGCTGCAACCGCGCCCATCGATCCTGCTGCGGTGCCTGCTGACAAACGTCCGCTGAAAATCGGCGATGAACTGAACATCGAAATTTCCTACGTCGAGCCGCAGTGGCGCAGCGAAGTGAACACCATCTCGCTGATCAAGTATGCCCGCCTGGCCTCGGCGCTGATGGGCCTGATCACCATCGCAGCCGTCTTCTGGGCGGGGCACTCCATTGGCGGGCTGCGCGCCGGTGTTTTCTCCGCACTTATTTGTGCTGCCAATCCTGTTTTCATCTGGCACGCGCGATTGGCCAGTCCGCCGATTCATCAGGCGATGTGGGCGATGCTTTCCATTGCTGCTGCGCTCTGGGCGATTCGTCCGCTGCGCGCTTCGCCTTCGATCGAAAGGCAGTTCCTAGGCTGGGTGCTCTGCGGCTTATGTCTGGGCGGCTCCACGCTCACCATCGGCCCGCTTGCTGCCGTCACTGTCGTTGGCCCCATCGTGCTGCTGCTGCTGCTTTGTCCGCACAGGAGCGGGCACTTCATGGGACTCATCGCTGCTGTCATCATTGGCGTGCTGCTGGTGATGCCTTGGACGGTGCTGCTGCACAATCACGACCCCAATGCTGCCGAGGTCTGGTGGAACGAGCATCAGCCTTTTGGCATGCAGTCGTTCAATATATTTTTTGACAACGTAGGCTCGCGCCTGTTTCTGGTGCTGCTGGCGATGGTGCCTTGGACGCTCTGGCTGGCGGCAGCGGTGGTGCAGCCGTTTAGTATTTCATCCGTCGGCTCGCGCACGCGCCTGTTCCTGGGCTTCACCTGGTTTCTCGCCGCCACCTTCATCGTGTTCGTGCAGCCGATCACGCAGGACATCGGCTCGCTGCTGCCGCTGGTGCCCGCCGGTGCCGTCATGATCGGCCAGCTCTTTCACCACTACGCCGAGATGGCCGGCCAAGGGCGCTATGCCCGGTTCTGGCGCGTGCTGCGCTGGCCTCATTTGCTGCTGCTGCTTTGGATCAGTGTGATGGTGCCGCTGGTCATTGCGTTTCCGCAGCCGTTCATTGATAAGGGTTGGTTCAGTGCGCCGTTCTTTGATGATCCGGGCTGGGGATTCACCATTGGGCTAGGCGTTATCCTCGTCACACTCGTCGGACTGGCCACGCGGCAAAGCTATAAACACTCACCAGGGGGCGCACTGGGAATCACTGCGGCGTGGATGCTGTTGCTGGCTGCCGTCATCGCGATTCCCGCCAGTCGCAGTCCGCATGCCCGCAGTCCGATCCGCAAGGATGCTGCCACCATCGCGGATCTGGCGCAGGAACATCCGATCTACGCTTTGCAAGGCGAAGCGTTTTCGCCCGGCGAAATCCATCCCGCGATTCTGCTTTACACCGGCGTAGAGATTCGCTCGGTGAGTGCGAAACAGATTGATGAAGTAGCGACAAAACAGAATACGACGATTTACCTGCTGAGCAGGCTCAATGCGGACAAGCCCAATGAAAATGCGCAGCTGGTGACGGAGCTGAAGAACACCAGCATGCGATTGTGGAAGCTGGATCCTGTTGATGTAACGGTGCAGCCGGTGGGACGATTGTCGGTGGAGTGAGCGGGAAAGCTTTCAGCTATCAGCATTCAGCTTTCAGCTTTCAGCATTCAGCATTAATACCTTTGTGCCTTGCCTCTTGCGGGCTACAACATGAACGACAACGGCAAAGTCATTCTCAAGGTGCTGCTCTTCTGTCTGGCGTTTACCGCGCTGGCGGGGGTGATCTCGGTGATGTCCAGCAGTAACTCGCTGGGGCAAGTGGTGGGCAGCGGATTCTGGGCGACGTTCTGCGCCTTGCTCATGCTTGCCTTCGCTTCGCGCACGGATAAGAAAACCACGCAGGGCGCGGTGCTGCTGGGCATGGTGCTGATCGTGATTGAGTTCATCATGGTGATGGCGCTGATCTGGCAGGTGCCTCGGATGATGGGCCTGAACCGCGTTGAAGAAAGTCTGCGCATCACCTGTCTGATCATCGTGCCTTGGGGCACCGCGGCGATGATCTTCCTCACGCACTTCGCCACGCCCTTCACGCGCATCACCGGACAGACCGGCCTGATCGCCATCGTCATCTCCTTCATCCTCGCACTGATCGCCGCCTGGACCGGCAACTATTACTGGCAAGATGAGCGCTGGTGGATCACCGCGTGGACTGTGGGCCACGCGGGCATCCTCAGCGCCATCTGCCTTGCGGGTGTCGGTACGCCAGTCGTCGCATGGACCGGCAAAAAGCCTGACCCCGAGCATGGCAGCCTGCGCCACTGGCGCTGGATCGGCATCCTCTGCGTGTGGATCATCGCACTGGTGCTTCTCTACCACACTTGGAAAGAATTTCACGTGGGCCTCGAAGGTGTGCCCGCCATTGTGCTGCCGATCATTGGCGCGCTGGGCGTGCTCGTGCCGTTTCTCCATCTTGTGCTGTTTGCGCCGCTCCTGCCCAATCAGCGATGGGTCGGCCAGCTCACCGCAGCGCTGGGCATTGGCACCATGACGCTGCTGACCGCGCTGGCGATCATGCAGGATGAAAACGACATGCTTGGGCGGCTGATCGCTGCCGGTGCCATCGCGACAGCCTGCGCTAGTCTCGCCTTGCTCGTGCTGGCCAGGCTCAATGTGAAAACAACCTTCGGCGAATCGCAGAGCGTTGATGTGCGCATTCATCTGACCTGTCCGCGCTGTCGGCAAT